>WGNW01000031.1 GCA_016124315.1 Alphaproteobacteria bacterium | reverse complement strand
GGACGGCAGCCTGAAGGAAATCCCGTGCCGCTGGGACTTTCCCCACGTGCAGGACGAAGCCTATTCGCTGCCGGAGGTGAAGGTGGCCCGCTGGGGCGGCTTCGTGTTCATCAACATGGACGAGAACGCCGGCCCGCTGGAGGAACATCTTGGTCCGCTGGCGGAGCATCTGAGCGGTCGCTGGGACCTGTCGCGCCGCTACGTGGCCATGCATATCCGGAAGGTGCTGCCCGCCAACTGGAAGGCGGCCCAGGAGGCCTTCCTCGAGGCGTACCACGTGGTCGAGACCCATTCCCAGTCGCTGCCGATCAGCAGCGACGCCAACGCCCAGTACGACACCTTCGGCGACAAGGTGACGCGTTTCGTGCATACCGTGGGCAACCAGAGCCCGCACTATCCGGTCGAGCAGACCCAGCAGGAGATCCTCGACAAGATGCGCTTCGGACCGCAGGGCTACACCCTGAGGGAGGGCGAGACGGCGCGCTCGGCCTGTGCCGCCTATCTGCGCGAGACCATGGGCGCCGAATTCCGGGTGGACCTGTCGGGCTATAGCGACAGCGAGATGCTCGATTCCATCGAGTACCACCTGTTTCCCAACATGTTCTTCTTCCCCGGCGTCTCCCTGCCCATGCTCTACCGGTTCCGGCCCAACGGCATGGATGTGGACAGCGCCGTCTTCGACCTGATGTTCCTGCGCCCCGTCGCCGATGGCGAAGCGGCGCCCGAGGCGCCCGCGCCGGTGCATATCGGCATCAAGCAGTCCTACACCGAGGTGCCCGGGATCAACCAGAAGCTCGGCGCGGTCTATGATCAGGACACCATGAACCTGGACATGCAGCAGAAGGGCTTCAGGGCCTCGAAGAAGCGCGGCCAGACCCTGGGCAACTACCAGGAGATCCGCATCCGCCGCATCCACAAGACACTGGACGAGTACCTGCGCGCCTGAGCCGTCCTTCCGGCGGAACCCCGGGCGGCGGTGCGCGTTGCACCAGCGTCCGGGGCCTGCGGCCTCCCGCCGGCCCGGGCCTACCTGCCCAGGCCAGAGGAGAGCGCGCCATGAACCGGAAAGCCGACATCAAACCCTATTCCGGACCGGCCGGCGGCTGGGGATCCGTCAAGGCGCTGGAGAGCATCCTCACCCAGGAGGAAGTGGCGATCCTGGGCAGCGAGGTTCTGTGGCATCAGAACAAGCCGGACGGCTTCATGTGCGTGAGCTGTTCCTGGGCCAAGCCCGCCGAGCCCCACAAGTTCGAATTCTGCGAGAACGGCGCCAAGGCGACCGCCTGGGAGATCACCAAGAAGAAGACCACCCCGGAGTTCTTCGCCGAGCATACCCTCGAGGAGCTGCGCACCTGGTCCGACAACGCGCTGGAGGACAATGGCCGCCTCACGAACCCCATGCGCTACGATCCGGCGACGGACAAGTATCGGCCGGTCGCCTGGGAGGAAGCCTTCGCGGAGATCGGCAGGGAACTGAAGGCGCTCGATCCGGCTTCGGTGATCTTCTACACCTCGGGCCGCGCCTCGCTGGAGACCAGCTACATGTACCAGCTGTTCGGGCGCATGTACGGCACCAACAACTTTCCGGACAGCTCCAACATGTGCCACGAGAGCACGTCCGTGGCGCTGCCCAAGGTGATCGGCGTGCCGGTGGGCACGGTGTTGCTGGAGGACTTCGAGAAGGCCGACTGCATCCTGTTCTTCGGCCACAACACCACCACCAACGCGCCGCGCATGCTCCACCCGCTGCAGGAGGCGGCCAAGCGGGGCGTGCCGATCATCACCTTCAACCCGCTGCGCGAGCGCGGCCTGGAGCGCTTCGTCAACCCGCAGAGTCCGGTGCAGATGGTGGCCGGCGGCACGCGGATCAGCAGCCAGTATCACCAGGTGATGGCGGGCGGCGACATCGCCGCCGTCACCGGCCTGTGCAAGCTGGTGATCGAGGCCGACGACGCCGCGCGGGAGGCGGGCGCCGAGCGCATCCTCGACGTCGCCTTCATCGACGAGCACACTCACGGCTTCGAGGCGTTCGCCCGCTTCTGCCGCGAACAGAGCTGGGAGGAGCTGGAGCGCATCTCCGGCCTCACCCGCGAGGCGATGCAGCAGGCGGCCGACGTCTACATGCAGGCCAAGGCGGTGATCCTGAACTACGGCATGGGCATCACCCAGCACAAGTATGGCGTCGAGGCCTGCCGCATGCTGGTCAACCTGCTGCTGCTGCGCGGCAACATCGGCCGGCCCGGCGCCGGCATCTCGCCGGTGCGCGGCCACTCCAACGTGCAGGGACAGCGGACCGTCGGCATCGCCGAGAAGACCAAGTTGGTGCCGCTCGACCGGCTGGCGGAGCTCTACGGCTTCGAGCCGCCGCGCGAGGACGGGCTCAACACCGTCGATGCCTGCGAGGGCATCCTGGACGGCAGCGTGAAGGGGTTCGTCAGCCTGGGCGGCAATTTCGTCCGGGCGATCCCCGACCGGGACAGGATGGAGAAGGCATGGCGCGGGCAGCGACTGTCGGTGCAGATTGCCACCAAGCTCAACCGCAGCCACTTGATCCCGGGCGAGGTGACCTATCTGCTGCCCTGCCTCGGGCGCATCGAGATCGACGAGCAGGCGACGGGTCCGCAGGCGGTGTCCATGGAGGATTCCACCGCCTGCATCCATGGCTCGCGCGGGCGGCGCGAGCCGGTGGCCGAGGGTCTGCTGTCGGAGCCGGCGATCGTCGCCGGCATGGCCAAGGCGACGCTCGCGCCCAATCCCAGGCTCGATTGGGACGCGTGGGTGGGCGACTACGCGCTGGTCCGCGACGCCATCGAGCGCACCTATCCCGACCAGTTCAAGGACTTCAACGAGCGGCTGTTCGAGCCCGGGGGCTTTCCCCGGCCGCTGCCGGCGCGGGAGCGCAGGTGGACGACGGAGACCGGCAAGGCCAACTTCACGGTTCCCGCGCACCTCGCCAATCGCCGCGAGGACGGGCCGGGCATCTACCAGCTCCTCACCCTGCGCGCCGACGGCCAGTTCAACACCACCGTCTACAACGAGGACGATCGCTTCCGCGGCGTCTACGGCAGTCGGGAGGTGTTGCTGATCAACGAGGCCGACATGGCCGAGCTGGGGCTGCGCGAGGGCGAGATGGCGACGCTGGTGACCGACTCCGACGACGGCATCGACCGCCGGCTCGCCGGCCTGCAGGTGGTGCCCTACGACATCCCGCGCGGCTGCGTCGCCGGCTACTATCCGGAATGCAACGTGCTCATTCCGGTCTCCCATTATGCCGAGGAGGCCAAGGTGCCGGCGGCCAAGTCGGTTCCCGTGCGCATCCAGCGGGATGCGCCGGGTTGAGCCGATGGGCAGGCCGCCCTCTGGCGCCCGCCATAATCCCGGCTAAATGATAAGGAGAAATCGCGGCCGAGACCGCTCGTCAATCCCTGCTACAGCCGAGCCGCATGCACATCCGTTTTCTCGCCGGGTCCCTCGACGTCACGCAAGGCGGCAGCGCCTACGATGCCCACCTGATCGAGGCGCTGTCGCGTCGCGGCCACGAGGTGAGCGTCATCAGCCGCACCCATTCCGAGCCCGAAGGGCCGGTGATCATCCACGGCGTGGCGCCGGTCGTGCCCGGCGGGCAAGGGCCTTGGGCGATGCCCGGCGCATTGCTGCGCGGCGCGCGCCAGGTCAACGGAGTCCATTGCGGGACGCCCGACGTGGTGATCGCCAGCGAGCATGATTTCCTGCGCGCTCACGCCCGTCGCTTTCCCGGCGTTCCCTGGGTCTATCTTCCCCATTGCCGAAGCCTGCCGGAGGAGATCGGCGAACGGCCGGCGGGCCGGTTCGGCGCTCGGGTGGCGCTGCGCAGCGCCCGGTGGCTTCAGCGCTGGGCGGTGGAGCACGCTGCCACCACGGTGCGATTCAGCCGCGACAGCGTCGAGGGCATGATCGACCGGCTCGACCTGAAGGACGCCAGCCGGTTCACCGTGATCCGTCCGGCGACATGGATGCATCCGGCGGCGATGCCGCCACCGGAAGGCGGGCCGCTGCGCATGCTGGTGGTCGGACCGCTGCGGACCGCCAAGCGCGTCGCCCTGGTTCTGGAGGCGCTGGAAACCGCGCCGCCGGAAGCGCCCTGGGAATGTGACGTGGTGGGCGAGGGCAGCGAGCGCGAGGCGCTCCAGGCCAGGACGGCCGAGGCCGGCCTGCCGGTACGCTTCCACGGTACCTGCCCCGACGTGGGGACGTTCTACGCCCGGGCCGATCTGCTGCTGTTTCCGTCGCGCCTCGAACATGCCGGTCTGGCGATCATGGAGGCGATGGCCCACGGCGTTCCGGTCCTCGCCATGGACGGCCGCGCACCGGGGATCCGCACCGCCAGCAACGAGATGATCGACGACGGCGAGACCGGCTGGCTCGCCCGGTCCGACGAGCAGTTCATCGGTGGGGTTCACCGGCTGATCGCTGATCCCGGGGCGGCGCGGACCCTGCGGGCTCGTACGCTCGAGGTCGCCCGCGTCCGCTTCGACTTCGGCGGCCATGTCGACCGCTGGGAGCGACTGCTGCACGAACTCGCGTCGACGGGCTTGTAAGGGGGCGCGAACGCCGCTGTCAGCCGGTGGACAGGAACCGGCGTTCCTCGCCCTCGATGACCACGCAGGTGAGGCGCCCCGAATGGTAGGCGCCCGTATCGACGGCGATCCGGTGCGGCAGGTCCACGGCATCGGCGACCTGGGAATGGCCGTGGACGACGCAGAGGCCGTCGAAGTCGTCGGCGCCGAGGAACTCCTTTCGGATCCAGATCAGGTCCTCGGGATCCTGGCGCTCCATGGGCACCCGGGGCCTGATGCCGGCATGGGCGAAGACGTAGTCGCCGGACCGGTAGCTGAGATCCAGGTTCTCCAGGAACTCATGGTGGGAGTCGGGCATGGCGTCGGCCAGGCGCATGGCGATGCGCGCGAAGTCGGGCGACCGGCCGGCGATCTCCTCGCGCAGGCCGTAGCTCATCACCGTCTCCACCCCGCCCGTGTTGAACCAGGCAGGGCCGACTTCCGGTTCGGTCAGGAACTGCTGCCACAAGGCCTCGTGGTTACCTTTCAGGTAGACGTGCCGGAAGCGATCGTCGCCATCCAGCAGGAAGTCGACGACCCCGGCGGTGTCGGGGCCGCGGTCCGCGTAATCGCCGAGAAAGACCAGGGTGCAGGGGGTGGAGGCGCCGGCGGCGTCGCTTGCCACCTGGCCGTACAGTTCCCGCAACAGGTCGAGACGCCCATGGATGTCTCCGACGGCGTATATCCGCTCCCCGTTCGCCGCGCGCGGCGTGGGGTCTTCTCTGGTACCGAACAAGCGTTTCAGCATCTCGATTCAATCTGGGGCGACGGGGCCTTGTGTCCACCCGCATGAGCCCGTAACCGCATAGAGGTAACGAAGTAATCGGGAGGAAGTTCGGCCGGCTGCCCAAAAAAAGCCATGATAACGAACCCTTTTGAAGGGCGGGACGCTGCCTTTGAACGACGCCGTGCGTTCATGTGGCGCAATCACGCCGGAACCGTCCTGGGGAAGATTATTGCCGTTCGTTGCCCTGCTGGTCGTCGTCTGCCTTGCTCCTCTACCCTATGGCGCGGTCGAGATCGGGGCCTGGAGCGCGCTCTGTCTTGCCGTCGGGTTGTGCCTGGTCGCCTGGGCGGCGTCGGTGGCCATGGGCAAGGCGCCTTCGGTCTGGGGCTTCCGCCGGTTGCGGTGGCCGCTGCTTCTCTTCCTCCTGACGGCGGCCTGGATCATCGTCCAGATCACCGCCCTGTCCCCCGAGGCGTGGCACCATCCGCTCTGGACGCTGGCTGGCTCGGCGTTGGGCGAGACGCTGCGCGGCCGGATCTCGCTCGATCCTCAGGAAGGATATTTCGGCCTCATCCGCCTGGTCGCCTATGCCGCCGTCTTCTGGCTGGCGACCCAGTACGGCCGGGACTCGAGGTGGGCGAACCTGGCGCTGCGCACGCTGGCCTGGGCCGCCGGTCTCGCTGCCGGCCTCGGCCTGGTGATCTGGGCCCTCCGCCCGGACGGCTTCCTCTGGTACAGCCCGGCCTTCATCGCCCGCATCCTGCAGGGAGGGCGGCTCGCGTTCCCCTTCGTCAACCCCGATCACCTGGCGGCCTTCGCTGGGATGGGGTTGATCTGCGCGGTCGGCATGCTGGCCGGCGAGGCGCGCGGCCTGTGGCGCCCCGAGACGCCGGGCCGCGAGAAGGTGCGGCGCTTGCTGGAGAACGTCTGCGTCAAGCGGTGGTATCTGGTGCTGGCCGCTGTGGTCCTCGCCGCCGTGACCCTGCTGAGCCTGTCGCGCGCCGGCCTGCTCGTCACCGCGCTGGGTCTCGTGGCGCTTGCGGCGGCGCTGATGCGCCGGTCGCGGCCGCGCGCCAGCGTGCTGCTGTCCTGGCTGACGGTGGTCCTGATTGCCGCGGCCGCCCTGTTCGGGCCTAGCCTCGCGCGGCTGGGCGACCGCATCGCCGCGGGCGACCTGGCGTCGGAGAAGCGCCTGACCATCTATGCCCATACGGCGGAAGCGATCGCCGCCTCGCCCTGGCTCGGCTACGGCTATGGCAGCTTTGCCGACCTCTACGGCATGTACGATACGGACGACGTCAACCAGACGGTCGAATCGGCTCACAGCACCGTGCTCGAAAACGTCGTGGAGTTGGGCCTGCCGGCGGCGACCGCCCTCGATGCGGCCATCCTCCTGGCCGTGTTCTGGTGCTGGCGGGGCGCCGGGCAGCGCCGCCGCGACCAGCATCTGCCGGCCGTCGCGACGGGCGTCTCGGTGCAATTGCTGATACACTCTATGGTTGATTTCCCGCTGCAGATTCCTGCAATCACGATCTTTTTTATGGTGGTTCTAGGCGTCGGCGTCGCCCAGTCGTTCAGCTCCACCGAGATCTAAGATACTTATTTAAAAATAGAAACAGAATTTTTCCGATGATGCGGCTGCTTTCTGGGTTTTCGCGCCGCAAAAAAGGTGGTACAACCATAGGCATTATTGGGCACCAATCAAAATCGTGAGGTTCGCCATGGCGAAGTCCTTTACGAGGCTAATTTCGACGGGCTTTGGGGCCTTGCTTGTCATCGGGGCGGCACATGCGGCTGAGAACGCGTTGCCTGATCCGCTGGCCAAGCAATTGAGCGATCTCATCCAGGGATCGGTCGCGGTGGGGCAGATCAATCCAGCGATCTACACGCTGGCGATATCCAATCCGGACTACGCGGACGAGATCGCGTGCATTTCCGTGCAGTTCTTCGGACAGCCGGATGTCATCGAGCAACAGATACTCCAGGGGATTTCCGATCCGGATCAGCAGAAGGCGGTCGATACGGCCGTCAAAGCCTGCTCCGAGAAGGAAGTCGCAGGCGGGTACGGCGTCGCGCTAGCCACCTTCAACGAGGGCCTGCGGGGTGGCGGCCTGAACACGCTGTCCAACACTCAGGACAACGTCTCTCCGGTCGAGCCATAGGCCGCCGGGCAGACCCTGAAATCTGCAACCCCAAGGGAGCAGGCAAGTCCTTTGCCTGAAGGATATAATGTTGCTACGCACATCCAGGAACGTGGCGGGCGCCGTCGCGCTTGTCGCACTGCCCATCGCGGCGACTCCGGCACACGCCCAGATGGTGGGAGACGCACCGCCGGAGCCGGCCATCGACACCGGTCCCTATGCCCCGATTGGATTGCGGAGCGGGCCCATCTACTTCTTTCCGTCGCTGGAAGTGCTGGGGATCTACAACGACAACGTCTACGCGCAGCAAAACAACAAGCGCGGCGACGAACTGCTCGTCGTCTCGCCCCAGCTGCACGTCCTGACCGACTGGTCCCGTCACCAGCTGGAGCTGCTGGCCGAAGGCGAGTTCGGGTTCTATAACGACTTCACCACCGAGAACTACCAGGACTACCGCTTCAAGGGCCGCTTCCGGCTCGACGTGACCCGCGCCACCAACATCCTCTTCGAGGCGTCGCGGTCGCGGGACCACCAGCAGCGGGGCGACCCCGAGACCGTGGCCGGTCTCGAGCCGACCAAGTTCGACGTGACCCGAGGCAAGGTCCAGCTCAACCAGTCGCTGGGCCGGCTGCAGCTGTCGGGCGGCGCGAGCATCCAGCGGCTCGAATTCAAGGACGTGGCGGCGGTTGGTGGCGGCTTCATCAACAACCACGACCGCAACCGCAACGTCTTCGTGGCGGACGGCAAGGCCGCCTACGAGTTCTCCCCCGGCTACAGCGTCTACACGGAATTCGCCTATAACTGGCGCAATTTCGACGACCGGGTGGACGATCTCGGCGTCAACCGGGATTCGCATGGCTTCGAATTCACCGGCGGCGTCGACTTCGAACTTACCGACCTGCTCGTCGGCTCGGTCTATGGCGGCTACATGGAGCAGCATCCGGACGATCCGTCGCTCGTGAAGATCAAGGGCCCGGCATTCGGCGCCGACCTGACATGGAGCGCGACGCCGCTCACCACCGTCACCCTGTCGGGATCGCGGACCATCCAGGACAGCCAGTATCTCAACGCATCCGGCTTTTTCGCCGACCGGGGCCGGCTGACCGTCAAGTATGACTTCAGGGACAACATCACCCTGCGGGTCTATGGCGAGATCGGCCAGGACGCCTATCGCGGGATCACCCGCAACGATTTCCGCTATGGCGCGGGAATCTCGATGCAGTGGCAGATGAACCACTACCTTGCGGCCGATGTCGGCTACACCTTCCAGGGCCGGAACACCAATTACACCGGCATTCAAGACTTCAACAGAAACCTCATCGCTGTCGGATTGACGGCTAAATACTAAGGGTGGAGCGCCTATTGAGCGGATCGACAGGCCTCATTGTTTGCTGATGCTGGCCTTCAAGGGATCAACTACAGGAGCACGGGGGCTTCGACCATGAGAATCGTACTGTCTATTCTCTTCTTCTTCGTCTCGTCTACGGCCTTCGCGGTCATGCAGCCCTCGGGCTACAAGCTCGGATCGGGCGACGAAGTGAGGGTGACCGTCTTCAACCACGCCGACCTTTCCGGACAGTTCGTCGTCAACGGCGAGGGTGTCATCTCCCTGCCGCTGGTCGGCGACATCAAGGCCGGCGGCCTGACGGCCAGCGAGGTCGAGGCCCAGATCAAGGATGCGCTGGAGCCGGACTATCTCAAGAACGCGTCGGTCAGCGTCGACGTGATGAACTATCGGCCTTTCTACATCCTCGGCGAGGTGAACAAGCCTGGCAGCTACCCCTACGTGGCCGGCATGCGGGTGGTCAACGCCGTGGCCCTGTCCGGCGGCTACACGGTCCGGGCGAGCCAGGGAAAAATCTACATCGAGCGGGGCACCCAGAAAAAGATGCCGGCGGATCCGCAGACGTTGGTCCTGCCGGGTGACATTGTCCACGTGCCGGAACGGTTCTTCTGATTGGGCGCTAGACCGGTCAAGAGGCGCGTGACTCTCGACCCCCCGCAGCCGCGGCTCGGGCGAGCCCTCGTAGTTGGATGGTAACCGCCATGGATCAACGCACGCCGCATGTCCTCACCCGCGACTGGACCCTCGAAACGGAGGCGCCCATGGAGCGCAAGGAAGGCTTCGATGTCTTCGGCCTCCTCGATTCCATCTGGCGGCGCAAAGGGATTCTTTTTGCCGTCGCCGGCGTCCTGTTCGTCCTGTCGCTGATCTACATCTTCCAGCTGCAGCCCCGCTACGAGGCGACCACCACCATGCGCATCGGCGCGCCCAAGGCCAACGTGGTGGACATCGAGGCCGTGCTGCAGGGGCCGGGCCAGGGCCAGGGCATCGTCGAGACCGAGATCGGCGTCATCCAGTCGCGCGACGTGCTCGGCCGGGTGGTGGACAAGCTCAAACTGCTGGACGACCCGGAATTCAATCCGACCCTGGCCGGCGACCAGTCCAGCGGATGGAAGTACGTCAACCCGCTCTATTACGCCGGGCTGGCCTGGAACGGGCTGTTCGGCTCCCATGCCGACGGGACGGCGCTGACCAAGGAGGAGCAGCGGACGCGGCTGCGGGCGCAGGCCATCGACAAGATCCAGGGGATGCTGAACGTCACCCAGCAGGGTTATTCGTCGCTTGTCCAGATCAAGGTGGAGTCGCCCAGCCCGCGGACGTCGGCGCGCATCTCCAACGCCGTCGCCGACCAGTATCTCGTCAGCCAGTACGAAGCGAAGTTCACCGCCGCCGAGCGGGCGACGTCGTGGCTCAACGAGCGTCTGGGATCGCTGCGCAAGGAAGTCGAGGCGGCGGAGCGCAAGGTCCAGGAATACCGGGCGAAGTCGGGTCTGATGTCCAACGGCAACGATTCCTCGCTGCTCTCCCAGCAGGCGTCCGAACTCAACGCCCAGATGATCCTGGCCAAGACCGATGCCGCCAGCGCCCAGGCGCGGCTGTCCCGGGTCGAGAAGGTCTACGACAGCGGCGGAATCGACGCCGTCGCCAAGATCCTTGATTCCGATGCCATCTCCCGCCTGCGGGCGCAGCAATCCGATCTGGCGCGCCAGGCCGCCGACCTGTCCCAGGAGTTCGGCGAGCGCCATCCCAAGATGATCAGCATCCGGGCGCAGATCGCCGACACCAAGGCGCAGATCAAGGCCGAGGTCGAGAAGACGATGGCCAATCTGCGCAACGACGCCGCCGTCGCCCAGGCGCGCTACAACACCCTGGCCAGCAGCCTGAACGACCTGCAGGGCAAGGCCGGCAGCATGAGCGAGGAGGCGGCCCAGCTTCGTACCTTCGAGCGGGAGGCCGAAGCCAAGCGCACCCTGTTCGAGACGTTCCTGAAGCGCTTCCAGGAGACGTCGGCCTCCGAAGACCTGCAGCAGGCCGATGCGGACATCATCTCCCGCGCCGAGCTGCCGAGGGTTCCCAGCTTCCCGCCGACGAAGCAGTACCTGCTGGTGTTCGCGTTGCTGTCTCTCGGCGGCGGCGTCGGCGCCTCGGTCTTCGTCGACAGGATCCTCGACCGCGGCTACCGGCGGCTCGATCAACTCGAGGCCGGCACCGGCCTTCAGGCGCTGGCCTCCGTGCCGCTGGTCAAGGACGGCGATCTGATCCGGACGGTGCTCGAGAAGCCGAATTCGAGCTTCGCCGAGTCCCTCAGAAACCTGCACACCGGCATCAAGCTCTCGGGCATCGACGAGGATCCCAAGGTGGTGCTGATGGTCTCGGCGGTGCCCGGGGAAGGCAAGACCGCCATCTCCACCTGCCTCGCCGTGATGCTGGCCAAGTCCGGCCACCGGACCCTGCTCATCGACGCCGACCTGCGGCGGGGCCGCACCCACGAGAGGCTGGGGCTGAACCCGGAGCCTGGATTGATCGCAACCCTTGCGGAGCACCGGCCGTTGTCGGAAATGATCCAGCGCCACGAGGCGAGCGGGCTCGACGTGCTGGTGGGCGGCGGCAGCGTGCGCAGTCCCCAGGACGTGCTCGGCTCCCAGGCCATGCGCGACATGCTCGAACGGGGGTCCTCGGTCTACGACTACATCATCGTCGATACGCCGCCCTCCAGCATCGTCAGCGAGGCCCGGCTGCTGGCGGCCGCCGGCGACCGGGTCGTCATGATCACCCAGTGGAACCGGACGCCCCGGAGCATCGTCAACGCCGCCGTGCGCCAGCTCCACGAGGCCGGGGCCGAATTCGCCGGGGTCGTGCTGTCCCAGGCCGGATCGCGCGGCGCGCTGCTCTACGGCTACGACTCCTACAGCCCCTATTACGGGAAATACGGTGAGTACTACCAGGACTGACGCTCGCGAGAGGCGCAGGCGGCGCAACTGGCCGGCGGCCACAGCCGGAGCGGCCATCGGCTGCGCGCTGCTGTGGTGCGCCGCGCCGGTGGTGGCCGGTGCGGCCGCCGCCGCGGCGGGCAACGACGCCGCCCGCGGTCTCAGGGCGCGCGTCGATCTCGCGCCCCGGCAGCGCCTGGCGCTGGTGACCAGCCGGTCCGACGCCCTGAACCGCTACGGTGTGCTGGAATGGCGCCGGGAGCTGGCGACCGCCTCGCTGCTGCCGGCGGAGGGGGCGGGGCGCGCCGACGCCCAGGCCCTGGAGAGGGCGACCGACCAGACCCGACTGGTCCTGGAGCGCGCTCCGGCGAGTGCCCGCGACTGGCTGCGGCTCGCACAACTCGATGCCCTCGCGGGCCACCGCGACAAGGCGGTGGCCCATCTCTCGACAGCGCTGCTCACCGGCGCCGACAGGCCGCGCCTGCGCATCGGCCTCGTCGGTCTGGGCTTCGACCTGTGGGGCGAACTGCCGCTCGACGCGAGGCGCGCCGTCCTTGCCGCGATGCAGCATGAATGGCGCGCCCGGGGCGATCGCGAAGGGCTGATCGTACGGGCGAAGGCGACCGGCCTCATGCCGGTCGCCGGTCTCATGCTCCGCGACGAGCCGGACTACGCCTACGTGGTGCGAAAGCTGCAACGACAGGAAGACCGCAAGTGAAGCGCGAGACCGACACGGAGGAGAGGGCCTCGCCCCGCTGGTACGTGGCCCAGACCGCGCCGCGCAAGGAGACGGTTGCACTGCAGAACCTGTGGAACCAGGGCTTCGAGGCCTGCTGTCCCCGCGTGTCCCGCACCCGTCGCCACGCGCGAAAGTTCACCGAGGTGCGCGAACCGGTGTTTCCCGGCTACGTCTTCGTCGGCATCGATCTGTCCGACCAGCCCTGGCGCAGCATCAACGGCACGCTGGGCGTCACCCGCCTGCTGACCGACGGCGCCGGGCCGGTACCGCTTCAGAGCGGCCTTGTCGAGGAGATCGTGGCGCTTTCCGGCGACGCCGGGCAGGGCCGGACCCGCGGCCTGTCGGTGGGACAGGATGTCAGGCTGCGCAAGGGACCCTTCGTCGACTTCGTCGGACGAATCGTCTCCCTGAGCACGGGGCAGAGGGTGCGGGTGCTGCTGCAGCTGATGAACCGGGACGTGGTCGTAGGCGCCGACATCGCCGATCTCGATCTGATGAGGGCGGTGGCGACTTAGTATCGTTGACGCATGGCCATTGTGCTGTGCAATATAAATGTCTGCCAAGGGCCGGCAGTCAAAATATAAGCGGGGATTCCCGCTGTCTCCACCGGGCGATCATTTCACCTGGAGTGCGGTAGCGTGGAAAATTAACAATAATTACTTGGTCGGAATGACCTCTTGACGGGCATGCGCGGTCGGGCCCTTTCCGCCGACACACCGGGCCTCGACGCCCGAACGGAAGGCAAAGCAACCATGACAAAGCGAGCACTGATCACCGGCGTGACCGGACAGGACGGCGCCTACCTCACCGAACTCCTGCTCGACAAGGGATACGAGGTGCACGGCGTGAAGCGGCGGTCGTCGTCGTTCAACACCGGCCGCATCGACCACCTCTACGAAGACCCCCACGAGGAGGATCCGCGCCTGATCCTGCACTACGGCGACATGACGGACGCGACCAACCTGATCCGCGTCGTCCAGGAGACCCGGCCCGACGAGATCTACAACCTGGCGGCCCAGAGCCACGTCCAGGTCAGCTTCGAAACGGCCGAATACACCGCCAACGCCGACGCCATCGGCACGCTGCGGCTGCTGGAGGCGATCCGCCTGCTGGGTCTCGCCGGGACGACCCGCTTCTACCAGGCCTCGACCTCCGAGCTCTACGGCAAGGTGCAGGAGATGCCACAGTCGGAGACCACGCCGTTCTACCCCCGTTCGCCCTACGCGGCGGCCAAGCTCTACGCCTACTGGATCGCCGTGAACTACCGCGAGGCCTACGGCATCCATGCCTCGAACGGCATCCTGTTCAACCACGAGAGCCCGATCCGAGGCGAGACCTTCGTCACCCGCAAGATCACCCGCGCCGTCGCCGCCATCCATCTCGGCCTGCAGGAGCGGCTCTACCTGGGCAACCTCAACGCCAAGCGCGACTGGGGTCACGCCAGGGACTACGTGGAGGGCATGTGGCGCATCCTGCAGCACGAGCGTCCCGACGACTTCGTGCTGGCCACCGGCGAGACTCGCACCGTGCGGGAATTCGTCGAGCGCGCCTTCGCCGAGGTGGGCACGGGCATCGCCTGGCGGGGCGAAGGCGTCGACGAGGTGGGCTTCGACGCACGCAGCGGCCGCGTGCTCGTGCAGGTCGATCCCGACTACTTCCGGCCCACCGAGGTGGACATCCTGATCGGCGATCCGTCCAAGGCGCGGCGGGACCTCGGCTGGTCGGCCACCACGTCGTTTGCCGATCTGGTGAGCGAGATGGTGGCGGAGGACCTGCGCACCGTCTCCGACGAATCACGCCGGCGGCGGCTCGACGAGGACCGGGGACGGAGCAGATTCACCGTGGTCTCGGCGGCGGGTTAGGCGCCCATGAACGCCATCGGCAGCCAGCCCTTCGACCTCGCCGGCAAGCGCGTCTGGGTCGCCGGCCACCGCGGCATGGTCGGCCAGGCGGTGGTGCGCCGTCTGGAGCACGAGCGCTGCGAGATCCTCACCGCCGAGCGCGGCGGCCTCGACTTGCGCCGCCAGCGGGCGGTGGAGGACTGGATGGCCGCGGCGCGGCCCGAGGTCGTGTTCCTCGCCGCCGCCCGGGTGGGCGGCATCCTCGCCAACAGCCGTTTCCCGGCGCCGTTCATCTACGACAACCTGATGATCGAGGCCAACGTCATCGAGACGGCGCGCCAGGTGGGCGTCGCCAAGCTGGTGTTCCTCGGCTCCTCCTGCATCTATCCGCGCATGGCGCCACAGCCGATTCCCGAGGACGCGCTGCTTTCGGGGCCGCTGGAGCCCACCAACGAATGGTACGCGGTGGCCAAGATCGCCGGCATCAAGCTGTGCCAGGCGTACCGCCGGCAGTACGGCTGCGACTTCATCGCCGCCCAGCCCACCAACCTCTACGGACCCGGCGACAATTTCGACCCGGAAGCGAGCCACGTGGTGCCGGCGCTGATCCGCCGCATGCACGAGGCGAAGGCGACCGGCACGCCGTCGCTCGCCATCTGGGGCTCGGGCCGGCCGCTGCGGGAGTTCCTGCACGTCGACGACCTGGCCGACGCGCTGGTGTTCCTCGCCCGGCACTACTCCGGCAGCGAGATCGTCAACGTCGGCAGCGGCGAGGAGGTGAGCATCGCCGGACTCGCCGAGCTGGTGCGCCGGACCGTGGGCTACGCCGGGCGGCTGGAGTTCGATCCTGGCAAGCCGGACGGCACGCCGCGCAAGCTGGTGGACGGCGGCAGGCTCGCCGCCATGGGGTGGCGCCACCGCTACGGCCTGGAAGAAGGCCTGGCCGGGACCTACCGCTGGTTCACGGCCAATTCGCAGTTCGCAAGGGGCATGGCGCCGGCCTGAGCCGCGCCATCGAGACGCGCAACAAGGAGGAACCCGCGTGGCGAGACTTTATGACAGTCGGAAGCGCATCCTGGTGACGGGAGGCGCCGGCTTCCTGGGCTCCCATCTGATCGACCGCCTGCTCGACATGGGCCATGAGGTGCTCTGCGTCGACAACCTGTTCACCGGCACCAAGCGGAACCTCGACCATCTGCACAACCACGCCCGGTTCGAGTTCATGCGGCACGACGTCTGCTTTCCGCTCTACGTGGAGGTGGACGAAATCTTCAACCTGGCCTGTCCTGCCTCTCCGGTGCACTACCAGCACGATCCGGTGGCGACCACCAAGACCTCGGTGCACGGCGCCATCAACATGCTGGGGCTGGCGAAGCGGCTGAAATGCAAGATCTTCCAGGCCTCCACCAGCGAGGTCTACGGCAACCCGTCGGTGCATCCGCAGACCGAGGACTACTGGGGCAACGTCAACCCCATCGGCCCGCGGTCGTGCTACGACGAGGGCAAGCGCTGCGCGGAGACGCTGTTCTTCGACTACCACCGCCAGCACGGGCTGGAGATCAAGGTGGCGCGCATCTTCAACACCTACGGCCCGCGCATGCATCCCGCGGACGGGCGGGTGGTGTCCAACTTCATCATGCAGGCGTTGGCCGGCAAGCCGATCACCCTCTACGGCGACGGCTTGCAGACCCGCTCGTTCTGCTATTGCGAGGACCTCATCGAGGGATTCCTGCGGCTGATGGACAGCCCGCGGGAGGTGACCGGCCCCGTCAACCTGGGCAACCCCGTCGAGTTCACCATCCGCGAGCTGGCCGAGCTGGTGACGCAGCTGACCGGCTCCAAGTCCACCATCCAGTTTTGTCCGCTACCGCAGGACGATCCGACCCAGCGCAAGCCCGACATCGCCACCGCCAAGGACAAGCTGGGCTGGGCGCCGACCGTGCCGCTGGAGCGCGGGCTGGTCGACACCATCGACTACTTCCGCAACCTTGCCGCGTGATCCCGGGACTCCCCCGGCCCCTCGCTTGCCCTCCCAAATCGCCGGTGAACCATTAGCCGCATCCTCGACATCCCGCTGGGCGACGCCGACCTGCTGACCAGGCTCAGGCGCCTGCTGCCGCTGCTGGGCGGCACGGCCTCGCTCCGGGTGTTCTCCCTCGCCTTGACCGTCGTATCGACGGTGGTGCTGACGCGCATCCTGGGAGCGGCAGACTTCGGGTTCTACTCGATCTGCCTGTCCTGGCTCGCGATGGCCATGACCTTCGGACAGCTCGGCATGCAGCCGAAGCTGATGCGCGAGGTGTCATACGATTCCGTGTCGGGCTACCGGACGCTGAATTCGATCCTCCGGGCGGGCCTGGCCACCGTCCTGATCTCCGCGTCCCTCGCCGTGGGCGGGTTGCTGCTGCTCTACGGGGTGATCCTCGGGCACGGCGGGACGGCCGTATTCCACGGGCTGCTGATGGCGATATGGATCGTGCCGGCAGCCGCGCTCGGAGCGTGCTTCCGCGGCGTGCTGAACGGCCACAACAAGCCGCTGCAGGCGATGTTCTTTGCCGACCCGCTGCAGCGCGGCCTGCTGCTGCTCATGCTGCTGGGGCTTTATTGGCTCGACCGCCCCGCGATGAGCGGGTTCACCGCCCTCGTGTTCTACGGCCTGAGCACGGTCATCGTGTCCGCATTCGCCCTGCTCCTGATGCTCCGGTCGTGGGGCGCGAAGCGCGTCCCCCAGGAATCCGTGCGCCGCTTCGGCCGGGCATGGCTTGTTTCCGGCACCCTGATCGCGGTCGTGACGGGCCTCCAGGCGATGGCGTCGAACCTGGACGTCATGATGCTCGGGCTGCTGTCTTCCCAGGCCGAGGCCGGACTTTACCGCGCGGCGACGCGGGGCGCCGACTTCGTCGGCTTCGGCCTCGCCATCATGGCACCCGTGTTCATGCCGCGAGCCGCCCGGGCCTTCGGCGCCGGCAATTTCGAGGAACTCAAGCGCCTCAGCGCCAACATGGGCGCAGGCGCCTTCCTGATCGGCCTGCTGATCGCGCTGCCGCTGCTCCTGTTCGCGGAGCCGGCATTGAGCGTGTTCGGGCCCGGCTTCTTCCAGGTCGCCCCGGCGATGCGGGTGCTGGTGATCGGCCAGCTCTTCAACGCCTTCTGCGGGCCCGTGGCGGCGCTGCTGATGGTGACGCGCCGGGAACGGCTCGCCCTCGTCTCCCTCGCCACCTCGCTGCTCGTGAACGGTGTGTTGAACTATGTCCTGATCCCGCTGTACGGGGCGGATGGGGCCGCCATGGCGACGCTTGCAGGCACGGTCGTCTGGAACCTCCTCATGCTCGGCATCGTATGGCGGACCATGCGCATCAACTGCTCGGCCATCGCGGCGCTGCCCGGCTGGATCGCCGGAGGAGCCTAGGATGGCGCTGGAAACGGCTCTCAGGCGGGGACCCACGCTGCGCCGCCTCGCCAAGGTGATCCGGCAGCCGGAGGTCCTCTTCCGCAACTTGAGATTCCTCCAGTCCGGCCGGCCGTCGGCCGTTCCCTGCATCTTCGTGCTCGGGCCGCCCAGGAGCGGCACGACCCTCGTCCAGAACATCCTGCTCGCCCATTCCCGCGTGACCGGTCCGCGGCACGAGACCCGCTTCTTCTTCCGCTCCAACTTCAGCGACCATTTCATCCCCGATATGGACGAACGCGACTACCGCCGGCTCCTGGAGGCCTCGTCGAGCCAGGTGGACCTGTTCGAGCGCGTGGCCCGCCACTACATGGAAGCCGAGGGCGGCAGCCACTTCGTCGAGAAGACGCCGGAGCACGCGCTCAGGCTACGGTTCCTGCAGGAGCGGTTTCCGCGCTCCAAATTCGTCTTCTGCGTGCGGGATCCGCGCGACGGCTTTCTGTCGAGCCTGAGAAATCCCCGAATCAAGCTGCACGACCCTCGCGACTTCGCCGAGACCTGGGCACGGTGCGCCGATGAACTTGCCGCGGCTCGGCCGGCATCCGTCGCGGTGTTGAAGTACGAGGAGTTGTGCGCCTCGCCCCTCGAGAAGATCGAAGCGCTGATGGCTTTTCTCGGCGTTCCCTTCGAGGAGCTGCAGCTGCGGCCTGCGAACGTCGCCGCAACGCCGGTGAGTCGGGAAGAGGGGCATACGCGCCTGGGAGCGCCCATCGGCGGCGAGACCGTCGGCGTGTGGCGCCGCGACCTGGGTGCGGCGGACCGGCAGGTGATCGAAGCGATCGCCGGGCGCGGCATGGCGACGTTCGGCTATGGGGTGTCGCCGTGACGGGTTCGCTTGCAGGCATGCGCCTCGCCTATCTGGGCCGGACCCACCTGGGCGGGACCTACACGGTCTTCAAGAACCTCCGCGACGGGCTGGCCGAGGCCGGCGTCGACGTCCGGTGCGTCGGGGTCGATTATCGGGGCGGCCACGCCAAGACGAGCGTCGAGGTGATTCCCGACGGCCTGCTTCTCCGCGCCGGACAGTCCGGGGAAGCCGAGGTCGCCTGGGCCTTGCGGTCGGTGCTCGCTGACTTCGACGGGGTGATCGTCAACGTGCTGGGAGACCGGCTGGCGACTAATCTCACCCGCTACCTGCCCGCCCGGCTGATGAAGCTGCTGATCGTCCACAACATCACGCCGGGCACCTACGCGGCGGCCCGGGCGGTGCGCGACCACGTGCATGCCACCGTGGCGATCGCGCCCAGGATCTTCCACGACCTCGCGGGGCGGTACGGTTTCGCGGCACACCGGATGACCGTGATTCCCCATGGTGTGCCCGCGGCGTTCCTGGGCCACCGGCGATCTGGCCCGACGGACGGCCCGCTGCGGCTGCTGTTCGTGGGGCGGCTGAAGGATTCCGACAAGGGCTGCCTCTGGCTGCCCGGGATCGTGCGCCGCATGGCGACGCCCGCCACCCTCACCATCGCCGGCGACGGACCCGACCGCGAGCGCCTGGAGGCGCTGTGCGGCAGCATGGGCACCCCGGCCACTTTCACGGGCGCTCTGGAGCAGGCAGCGCTGGTCGATCTCTACCGCAGCCACGACGTGCTGCTGTTCCCCTCCCGGTTCGAAGGCTTCGGCCTGACGCTGATCGAGGCGATGGCCGGCGGATGCGTGCCCGTGGCGACGCGGATCGCCGGCGTCACGGATACCATCGTCACCCCCGACGAGGACGGGCTGCTGTTTTCCGCTGGAAACGTCGAGGCGGCCGCCGAGGCGGCGGACCGCCTGGCCGGTGACCGCGGGCGCCTGGCCGCCATGTCCGCGGCCGCCGTCGAGACGGTCCAGAACCGGTTCTCCCTGGCCGGGACGTCGCGCTGCTACCGCGACCTGATTGCCGACCTGGCGGACGGCTTGCCGCCGATCGCGCCAGCCCTCGAGCCGGGCAAGTGGCGGGTTGCCCCGCAATTGAAGCCAGGGCTGCGGCGATATGTGCCGGAGCCGGTCAAGAACTGGGTCCGGGTCGTCCGGGAGCGCGTCGCATGAGGCACCCGAACACGGGCCTGAGGGACGTCACCAGGGTTCAGCTGATGCGCGAGCGCATCGGCCTCGTTTCCCGCTTTGCCGCCGACGCACCCCGCTACGTAGACAGCGTCCGTCTCGGATTGCCCGGCAGGAACCGCCCGTCGGAGAAGGAGCACGTCTTCGTGATCGGCATCCCGAGAGCGGGCACCACGCTGATGAACGCATTGCTTTGCTCGCACCGCGCCCTTTGCGGGCTGGATCAGGAGACGCACTTCTTCGTCATCAATCACGTGGCAGGCCTGTCCATCTCTGGCATCCGGAAGGACTGCTACGACAGACTGGTTCGGCGCGCCCGTTCCCGGGTCGAACTCTTCGATCTGGTCGCCGAGGCGGTCATCCAACGGAATCGCCCCGCCACCCGGTTCGTCGAGAAGACGCCCGGTCACGGCATCGTTCTCGGCCAGTTGCTGCGCCTCTATCCCAATGCGCGCTTCGTCTTCATGGTGCGCGATCCGCGGGACGCATTCCTGTCCGGCAAGAGCCATCCGCGCTTCTACGGACGGAATCCGTCCAAGTTCGCCTCGTTCTATCGCCTGTTGCTGAAGACGGCCCGGGACGCGGAGGATCGGCGCGTGCTGTTCGTGCGGTACGAGGACCTCGCCGAGGCACCGTTCGACACCATGGGTGGGGTATTCGCGCATCTCGGCGTCGAGATGGACGAAACCGTCTTCGATCCGGCCGCCTTGGCCCGGCATTCGGGCCAGATCATCTCCCTCGGCGGCCACGACAGGATCCGCAAGCCCATCGACGCGTCGTCCGTGGGGCGCTGGAAGGTGTCGCTGTCCGGGGCGGAGGCGGAGGAAATCGGGAATTCGCTGGCCGATCTGCTGCCGGAGCTGGGCTATGAGGACTGCGGGCGAGCCGGGGAAGCGCCATGATGGCGGTGCCGCGCGATCCCCTGCGCAAGATCCGGACCCTGCTCCGCAACCCGCAGCTCATCCCTGAATACGCCGCCTGGATGATGCAGCGGCCCTACCGGTCGAGCCCCGTACGGCACTATCAGGGCATCAAGATCTCCGGGTTCTGCAGCTTCAGCGAATACCATTCGTTTCCGGCCATGCTGGACGCGGCCGAACGCGCCTTCATCGATCGCATCGCTCCCCGCATCCGCACCTGCGTCGACGTGGGCGCCAATATCGGGGCCTGGAGCCTCTATCTGTCCAGCCTCAACGAGCGCATCCGGATCGCCGCGTTCGAGCCGGACCCCTACACCTACCGGAGCCAGGTCTACAACATCGCCCTGAACGGCAACGGCGCCATCCAGCCGTTCAACTGCGCGGTTGGCCGCGAGGTCGCGCAGGTGGCCTTCGCCTCCGACCCGCGGTCCCGAGCCACCCAGTCCCTGGCCACCTCGGCATCGGCGAACACCATCGTCGTGCCGTGCACCACGCTCGACGCCGCCGTCGCCGCGGGCCTCGTCCCGTTCGAGATCGACTTGCTGAAGGTGGACGTGGAGGGATTCGAGGAACTCGTGTTCGAGGGCGCGAAGGATCTGTTCGGCCGGAAAGGCGTGCGGGTCGTCTATTTCGAGCACTGTCCGGCGCTCATCCGCCGGGCGGGGCTGCAGGTGTCCGCCCCGCTGCGCAGGCTGCTCGATGCCGGGTACGGCCTGCACGAGATCGGGGAGGAAGGCCGGATCCGGCGGGTTTCACCGGGCGAGCCGGACTACGTCCTGAAGAACCTCGTCGCGGTCGCGCCCGAGGCGGCGGCCCGCGCGCTGGTCGACGAATCCGCATGATCTTCTTCTTCGACGGCAACACGGTGTGGCGGCGCAAATACGCCGAGGCGCTGGCGCGCCGCCGGGGCGACACGGTCATCGTCTCGCCCCGCTCGCGCGGCATGAGCCGGGCCGCGTCGCCGGACCGCCGGGAAGAGGACATGCCGGTCTGGATGCCGCCGGGCTGGGCCGGCCGGCTCTCCTGGGCCAGCTTTCCCTATCTGAAGGCCAGGGCGGAACGCCGCGCCGCGTCCCGCGGCCAGGGCCTGGATGCGGCCTTCTTCACCTCGCCCCACTATCTGCCGCTGGCCCGCTCCCTCGGAAGGGACACCCGGATCGTCTACTACTGCTCGGACGACTACCGGAGCTACGCGGGATGGGGCGGCGCGGGCATGGTGGCGCAGGAGCGGGAGCTGTGCCGGCTGGCCTACCGCTCCGTCTTCGTCAGCGAGGCGCTGCGGCGCCGCGCGGTGGAGGAATACGGTCTCGATCCCGACGCCACGCTGGTCTCGCCCAACGCGACCGAGCCGCGGTTCGCGGCAACCGGCGACGATGGGCGCGACCTCCTGGCCGGCCTCGCCCGGCCCGCCTTCGGGGCCGTCGGGATGTTCAACGACCGCATCGACATCGGCTTCCTCGACCGGCTCGCCCAGGAGCCTGCGCTCGGCTCGCTGGTGCTGGTCGGGCCGCTGGAGGGAGTCGTCGAGCAGCGGCCGGCGCTGGAGCGCCTGCTGTCCCGCCCCAAGGTCAAGGCGTTCGGCAGGCAGCCCCATGAGGCGATCCACCGCTGGATGGCGGCGCTCGACGTGGCCGTGATTCCCTACCGGGCCACGCCGCTCAATCATTTCTGCTCGCCCATGCGTCTCTACGACCATCTGGCCGTCGGACATCCGATCATCGCGACGCCCCACTGTGCCCAGATCGCGGAACGCGGCGATCTGATCGTCGCGGACGCGGAGACGGCAGGCGCTGCCGCGGGCGCGGCGGCCGAGCGCGCGGAACGGGGCCGGCGGCCGGTGATGGAAACCTGGGACGACCGGGTTCGCGTTCTGGCGGGGTGCCTCTAGCGGCATGGCGGCGATGCGCGAGCAGATGATCCAGATGCTGTGGCGGCACGCCAGCCACCGGTCGCCCCTGAGCGGACCGATCTTCAAGTTCGCCCGGCGCTACATGCTGGGCTGGTACAACGCCAACGTGGACATCCGGACCAACGGCGAGGCGTGGCTCATCGGCCACGTGGCAAGCCGTTACGGCGAACGGAACGATGTCTATTTCGACGTGGGCGCGAACAGGGGGGAGTGGTCCGCAAAGGTTCTCCAGGCCGCCCCTGACGCCAGGCTGTTCGCCTTCGAACCCGTCGCCGCAACCTGCCGCGAGCTGGAAGGAGCCCTGGACGGCACGACGGCGGTTGTCTCCCAGCTCGCGCTGTCCGACCGGGACGGGACGTCCCGCATCAGCTACGCGGCAGCCTCTTCCGACGTCGCGTCGCTGGAGACGGTCGGCGCCGGCGACGGCGAGATCCTCGAAGTGCGGACGCGCACCGGCGCCGGCTTCTGCGAGGAGCGCGGCATCGACCGGATCCTACTCCTGAAGGTCGATACCGAGGGCCACGACCTGAAGGTCCTGAAAGGCTTCGCGCCGCTGCTCGAGCAGGGGCGCATCGACGTGGTGCAGTTCGAGTACAACTACATGTCCATCTACTCGCGCACCTTCCTGCGGGATTATTTCGGCCTGCTGGAAGGCCGATACGAGATCGGTCGGCTGCTGCCGAACCGCATCGAGTTCTTCCCGTACCGCTTCACGGAAGAGAATTTCATCCAGTCCAATTTCGTCGCGGTTCGCCGCGACCTGATGCGGGGCCGTCCGTCGTGATGTCCCGCGAGCCTCGTCCACTGCGCCGGAAGGGTTGACCATGTCCTTCGCTCTTCTCCTGCTGCTTCTCACAGGTCTCGTGCTGATCGGTGTGGCTATCGCCAAGCCGCGCACGGTTTTCCAGTATCCGATCGTCGTCGGCTTCCTGGTGGCGGGCTGGCTGGTGCCCCAGGCTTCGGCGGTGGAGCGGCTGCACATCCTGGGCAATCTCGACCTCTCCTTCGTCTGGCTCTACATGCTGGGCTGCGTGCTGATGACCGTGATCGGCTTCAGCACGGGCCGCCGGGTCGGCGAGGCGCGCCCCGGTAGCGCGCGCTATTCCTCGCTTGACCGCTTCGATCTCGACCGCCTGAGCCTGGGCTGCCTGGTATTGATCGTCTTCGGCACCGCCGCCTTCCTGGCGATGGGCCGCAGCGCCGCGGCGGACGACCTCGGCACCGAGTGGACGGGCGTCACCGCCCTCTACGCCCTGCTGTCACAGGCCCTCGTCTACGGCATGGCGCTCGCCTGGCTCGTCTATATGCGGACCGGGCACAAGCGCATGATGTTCCTGGCCATCGGCGCCCTGGTGATCTTCATCCCCGTGGTCCTGTTCGCGGTGAAGCGCAGCTCCGCGTTCGAGATCGCCATCATCTTCCTGCTCGGCAGGTTCTTCGTCCGCGGCAAGACGCCGTCCCGGGCCGTCATCGCCGCGGGCGCCATACTCGGCATCATCCTGATCCATCAGATCGGCGACCTGCGCGAATACGTCAAAGTGCACAACGTCTCCGTTGTCGACGCGCTGGTGGAGGGGGCCGCGACCGAGAACTTCTCCGTGCTCAACCTGAAGCGGGCGCCGGAGGTGTCCAGCGGTGCCGTGGACATCTACTACACGGAAAAGACGGGCGGCTACCGGCCGTTCGCGTCCATCTGGAACCGCCTGGTGCAGCAGTACGTGCCGGCCTTTATCCTCGGCGACAAGTTCAAGAACGGCCTGAAGTTCGACGAGTCGTTCAAGGACCAGTACTTCTCGTCCCACGGCGCCACCCGGACCGGCTTCTCCGACAGCTTCCGCTCCTTCTGGGTCTTCGGCGTCTTCTGCTTCTTCGCCATAGCCTATGGCTTCGGCCGATTGTGGACCGGCGCGATGGCGGGCGACATCCGCTGCCAGTTCTTCTACATCATCCTGCTGAACGACGGCCTCATCGCCATGACCGAGTCGGTCGCCCGCTTCGTGGCGACGCTGCCCTTCGTCATCCTGGTGACCTGGCTCCCGTTCTATGTCGCCTCCCGCGGCACCCGTGCCACCGTACGCGGCAGGCGACGCGCCGCGGGCGGAGGGGGCGAACTGGCGTCGGCGGGGCAATGACCGACTCGCCGCAGGTCACCGTCGTCCAGCCGGGCGCCAGGCACAACTTCGCCCTGGCCCGGTTCCTGCAGCGCCAGGGCATGCTGCGGCGGCTCTACACCGACTTCGCCCTGGCGGAGGATTCGATCGCCGCCCGTTGCGTCGCCGCGCTTCCGCCGGGTCCGCTCGCCAGCAAGCTCCGTCGCCGGATGGTCGCCGAACTGCCGGCGGCCAAGGTGATCAGCGACCGCCGTCCGCTGGCGGATGTGCTTCGGGAGACCTGGAGCGGTCAGGGCGGCAGGACCCCGCGCTGGTCCATCCGGCAGACGGACCGCGAGGCGAGCGACATCGTCTACACCCAGTATTTCGCCGGCGGTGCCGCGCTGCGGCGGCAGTTCGGCAGCGGCACAAAGGTCGTCTCGGACGTCTTCATCATGCCCAGCACCCACCGCATCGTGAACGAGGAGGCCGCCCGGTTTCCCGAATGGGGCGAGGCCGCCATCCCCGACGCCCAGGTGGCCGCCTACGACGCCCACACCTGGAGCATGTTCGAGCAGTCGGACGCGCTGTTCTGCCCCGCCCAGTCGGTGGCGGACGACGTGGCCGGATACGATTCCCGCCTCGCCGCGAAGTGCGTCCTGGTGCCGTACGGATCGAGCGTCCGGTTTCCCGGCGAGGGTCGCCCGGTCGCCGGCAGGGTGCTGTTCGCCGGTTCGGTGCAGCTGCGCAAGGGGCCGCAATATCTCAAGCAGGCGGCCGACCTGCTGGCCGGCTCCGAACCCAGCATCGAGATCGTCGTCGCCGGCGGCGTGTCCGAGCCGGCGCGCCGCCGGCTGGAGGGCGGCAACGTCCGCGTGCTCGGCCACCTGTCCCGCGACGAGATGGCGCGCGAGTTCGCCCGGGCCGACCTGTTCGCCTTTCCCACCCTGGCCGAGGGCTCGGCGGGGGTGGTGCTGGAGGCCATGGCCGCCGGTCTGCCCGTTGTCACGACGCGCTCGGCGGGCGTGGCCTTCACCGAGGGCAGGAGCGGCATCGTGGTTGCCGAGCGGGATCCGCAGGGGCTGGCCGACGCCATCCTGCGGATCGTCTCCGACCGGGATATGCGGGCGGCCATGTCGGCGCATGCCCGGAAGGAAGCCGGCCTCTACGACGACGTTCGGTGGTGCGAAACCTTCGTCGGCGCGCTCAGGAAGGTGCATGCGGAAGCCTAGCGGAGCGCGCATCCTCCATGTGCTCCCGGCGGCGCCGTTCGGCGGGCTGCAAGTGGTCGTGATGGCGCTGGCGCAGGCCCAGCGGGAACGAGGCTGGCATGTGAGCATCGCCCTGACCAACCGCGCCGCGCAGGCGACGGACATGGCTCGCGATGCGGGATTGTCCGTCGTGCAGCTCGGGCCCAGCCGCCCGTCGGCGGTGCGCCGGCTTGCCCGCCTCGCGCGCGATCCGGAGGTCGTGGTGCAGAGTCATTGCGAGCCGCTATGGGCTTCGCTCGTCCTGGCGCTGGCCTGTCCGACCCGGTGGCTGGCGCACCTCCACGTCTATCCGGACTCCCGCGTCTCCCTGCGCAAGAGTTGCGGCAACTGGCTTCAGGCGCGTTTCGCGCACGGCTTCGTGGCCATCTCGGAGTCCGTCAAGGCGTCGGCGGTCGCCTGCGGGATGGCGAGCCCCGACCGGATGCCGGTTGCCTACAACGGCATTCGCCAGATGCCGGCCGGCCCGCCCCCAGGCCGCAACGGCCGCGGTCCGTTCCGGATCGGCTTCGTCGGGCGCGTCGTGCGGGAAAAGGGCATCTTCGAGTTCATCGACTGCGCCGCGCGCTTTCGCGATCGGACCGACGTCCGCTTCGCGGTCTACGGCCAGGGCGCCGAACTGGACGAGGCGCGAACCTATGCCGAGGCGCTGGGCCTGGACGGAAAGGTCGACTTCCGGGGGTTCGTGGCCGACATGGAAGAGGTCTGGCGGGAACTCGACGTCCTCGCCATGCTCTCGGTGCGCGAACCGTTCGGCCTCGTGGTCCTGGAGGCGATCGCCCACGGCGTCGCCGTGATCGGCTATCGCAATGCTTCCGGCGGGGCCGAGCTGCTCGGCAAGCTCGACGGCGGCTACCTGGTGGCCGTGGACGATCCGGACGCGCTGGCTTCCCTGATCCTGACGCTGAAGAACGATGGGGATGGCCTCGGCACGGCGCTGGCGCGCGGCGCCGCCACGGTCCGCTCGGAGTTTTCCATGGACGCCATGGAACGGCGGATGGGGGCGGCCTATGCGCAGTTGCTCGGGCCGGCAGCGCCCGTTCCGCCGCCGCCCGGCCGCGTCCTGCTGGACAGCCGGTAGCCTTGTCCCTTGGGCACCTGGCAAATCTTCTGCCGACAGTGCGGGCGGCGTACTACCGGGTGCTATGCCCGCTCTACGTGCGGCGGATCGGGGCCGGCACACAATTCTTCGGCCCCATCCGGCTGGGGCGCCCGTTCTCCAACGTGACCATCGGCAGCCACAACATGATGGGATACGGCGTCTTCATGCAGACCGGGCGGGCATCGAGCATTTCCATCGGGGATCACTGCAGCATCAACAGCTTCTGTCACCTGGTCGCCGGCGAGCGCATCGTCATCGGCAACAACGTCGCCATCGCGGAACTGGTCTCGATCCGCGATCAGGAGCATCGCTTCCATCCGGATCACGGCGTGCGCGGCCAGGGCTTCGACGTCGCGCCCATCATGATCGAGGACAACGTCTGGATCGGGCGGGGCGTCTACATCGGACCCGGCAGCCATATCCGGCGGGGCAGCATCGTCGGCGCCAACAGCGTCGTGCGGGGCGAGTTCCCGCCCAACGTGCTCATCGCCGGGGCGCCGGCCGTCGTCAAGAAGGAACTCGACTAGCCATGCGCACCGCCATCCTGTTCGACAATTTCGGCCCCTACCACCTGGCGCGGCTGCGCGGCGCGGCCGAGCACGGCGACGTTATCGCCGTCGAGGTGGCGGCCCGGAGCGCCGACTACGCTTGGGAACGCTCCGGCGTGCCGGGCGGACTGGACCACGTGGTGCTGGCGGAGACCGCCGAGGACAGGCGGAGCGGCGACCGTCTCCGGCGCGCCGTCCGCGACAGACTGGCGCCGCTGCGGCCCGACGCGGTCGCGGTGCCCGGCTGGTCGTCGCTGGCCTCGCTCGTGGTCACGGACTGGGCGGCGGCGGCGGGCGTGCCGGCGATCGTCATGACCGAGACCAACGGGTGGGACTTCCGCCGCCGCGCCGCGGGCGAGTTCATCAAGCGGGGCGTCGTCGCCCACTATTCCGCGGGCCTGGGCACCAGCCGCTCCCATGCCGGCTACCTGGAGGAGCTCGGCCTTCCCGCGGAGTCGATCTTTTTCGGCTACAACGCCGTCGACAACGGCTATTTCGAGCGGGAGGCCGCGCGGGTGCGCGCCGCGCCGGCCCTTCCGGACGCCGTCGCGGCGCTGCTGCCGGCGAGCGCCCGCGGCCGCTACTTCCTCGCCTCCAACCGGTTCATCGAGAAAAAGAACCTGTCGCGTCTCCTGCGGGCGTACGCGGCCTTCCGCGAGGGGCGCGCGGAGGACGCCGCCGACTGGCCGCTGGTGATCCTCGGCGACGGCGACCTCAGGCCCGCGCTCGAGGCGGAAATCGCCGAGCTGCAGCTGGCGGGACATGTCCACATGCCCGGCTTCTGCCAGTACGGCGACCTGCCGTCCTTCTACGGCACCGCCGGCGCCTTCGTTCACGCCAGCACCACCGAGCAGTGGGGGCTCGTCGTCAACGAGGCGATGGCGAGCGGGCTGCCGGTGGCGGTCTCCCGTCGCTGCGGCTGCGCCGAGGTGCTGGTCCGCGACGGCGAGAACGGGCACGCCTTCGATCCGTTCAGCACCGACGCGATCCGGGCGGCCCTCGCCGGCCTTGCCCACTCTCCCCACCTCGACGTCATGGGGGCGGCGAGCCGCGGCATCATCGCCGACTGGGGACCGTCGCGCTTCGGCGCCGGGCTTCGGTCGGCCGCGCAGCAGGCGGTCGCACGCCGGCGCCGGCCGGCGCCCGGCGATCGCTGGCGCCTCAATCTGGCCAAGCGCTGGATCTCGCGATGAGCCAGGACCCCTCGGTGGCGATCGTCACCGGCTCGCTCTCCTCGCGGGCCGGCGGCCTCTACCAGTCCGTCCGCCTGCCGGCGAACCGCATGGTGGAGAAGGGTGTGAGGCTCTCGGTGCACGGCGTCGAGGACGACCGCTGGCCGGACGCCCGGAGCGACTGGCGTGTCGCGGAGCTGACCGCCTACAGGACGCTGGGGCCGGCCCGGTTCGGCTACGCCCCCGGCATGGCGCAGGGCATCGAACGGGCGCTGCCCGACGTGCTGCACCTTCACGGGATCTGGGGTTATCCGTCCCTGGCGGCCCGCCGGTGGCGCCGCAGGACGGCGCGACCCCTGGTGATCGCGCCGAGAGGGATGCTCGACCCCTGGGCGCTGGGCAATTCGGCGATGCGGAAGCGGCTGGCGGGCCGCCTCTTCGAGCGGGAGAACCTGGCCGGTGCGTCCGCCCTTCATGCGCTCTGCCGGGCCGAGGCCGACGCCATGCGCGCCTTCGGCCTGCGCAACCCCATCGCGATCATTCCGAACGGCGTGGATATCCCCGATGTCGGGCGGCTCGGGCGGCGGCCCGCGCAGGGGCCGCGCCGGCTCCTGTTCCTCGGCCGCATCCATCCCAAGAAGGGGCTTTCCGAACTGCTCCAGGCCTGGCGCCGGGTCTGCGACGAGCAGCCGTGCCTGGCGTCCGACTGGCGCCTGGACATCGCGGGCTGGGACGACGGCGGGCACGAGGCGGCGCTCAGGGCGCTCGCCGCCAGGCTGAACCTGGGAGACCGGGTGCGTTTTCTCGGCGCGCTCTACGGCGAGGAGAAGGAGGCGGCCCTGCGCGACGCCGCGGCCTTCGTCCTGCCCTCCTACAGCGAGGGGCTGCCCATGGCGGTGCTCGAGGCTTGGGCCTGGGGCCTGCCGGTGTTCATGACCGCCGCCTGCAATCTGCCGGAGGGGTTCCGCGCGGGAGCCGCGGTGCGCGTCGGCACCAGTCCCGCCGGCATCGCCGCGCAGCTCACCGAATGGCTGCCCCGCGGGAACGACCTGATCGAGACGGGTCTGCGCGGCCGGATGCTGGCCGAGACGGTGTTCAGCTGGGACGAGGTGGTCGACAAGCAGCTGCGACTCTTCGCCTGGCTGGTGCATGGCGGACCGGCGCCGGAATTCGTGGCCCTTGTCTGACGTGCTGGACGAGGGCCGCGCCGCCGGCCGGGACGTCGAGGCGAACCGCCGGCAGACGAAATACAGCCGTGCGGATCAGCTGCGGCGCGTCCTCTGGAGCGTCGGCCGCCTCGCCTTCGCGGCGGTGCCGCGCCCGCTCTACGGGCTGCGGGCGGCGATCCTGCGGCTCCACGGCGCGCGGGTCGGCAGGCATTGCCAGATCTATCCGACGGTCCGCATCTTCGCCCCGTGGCAGCTCGAAATCGGCGACTGGAGCGCGGTCGGCGACCGGGTCATCCTTTACAATCTCGGCGCCATCCGCATCGGCTGCCGCGTCACCATTTCCCAGAATGCCCATCTGTGCGCCGGCACCCACGACCACCACGATCCCGCCATGCCGCTGATCCGGGCGCGCATCGCCGTCGAGGACGACGCCTGGGTCTGCGCCGACGCATTCGTCGGGCCCGACGTGGTTGTCGGCCAGGCCGCGGTCGTCGGCGCGCGCGCCGTCGTCATGCGCAGCGTGGCGCCTCGCGCCGTCGTCGCCGGCAACCCGGCGCGTCCCATCGGCCGGCGCCCGAACCCCGGAGGAACCTAGCGTGGAAAAGCTGCCCGTGACCGTCGTCATCCCGACCCGCAACGAAGAGCGGAACCTGCCGGCCTGCCTCTCGCGCCTCGGCGCCTTCGCCCATGTCTGGATCGTCGATTCCGGCAGCAGCGACGCCACATGCGACATCGCGCGGGAGCGCAGCATCCGGGTGATCGACTTCCGCTGGGCGGGAGGCTTCCCCAAGAAGCGCAACTGGACACTGATGAACGAGCAGTTCCCCACAGACTGGGTGCTGTTCCTCGACGCCGACGAGCACGTCACCGATACGTTCGTCGACGAGGCGCGCACGGCGCTGGCGCGCCCCGACATGGCAGGGTTCTGGCTCAACTACACCACCCACTTCATGGGCGAGATCCTCGCCCACGGCGTGCCCCAGCGGAAGCTGGCGCTGTTCCGTGTCGGCGCTGGTCTCTACGAGCGCATCGAGGACACGGGCTGGAGCGACCTCGACATGGAAGTCCACGAGCATCCGGTGCTCGACGGCCCGGTCGGCGAGATCCGGGCGCCGATCGACCATCTGGATTTTCGCGGCCTCGATCACTTCGTCGCCCGGCACGAATCCTACGCCCGCTGGGAAGCCAGCCGGTATCTGGAACTCGCGGCGGGCGGCGACGCGCGCTGGCGCGGCCTTACCAGGCGCCAGAAGATCAAGTATGCGAGCCTGACCAGAGCCTGGTTCGCCCCGGCCTATTTCGCCATGACCTATTTCCTGAAGCGCGGCTTCCTCGATGGGACGGCGGGTCTGCACTACGCCGTCTTCAAGATGGAGTATTTCCGCGACATCCGCCGGCGCATCCTGGCGAGCCGGGGCGCGGAGCGGAACGAGCAACGGTCGGCGGGCCGCCTCAGGCCGCCGTCAGAACCCGCTCGAAGTGGCCGAGGCTGACGGTGCGGTTGAACGCGGTCTCGTAGGCTCGGCGCGCGGCGCCGCCCAGCTCGGCGAGCAGCGCGGCGTTGTGCCGGTTGGCGACGATCCACTCCGCGGCCATCGCCACGTCGCCGCCCACCGCCGGCGCGCCGGCGCCGAAGGTGTCCACCAGCCGCTGGATCGCGCCGTGGGGCGCGCCCAGGAACAGGGTCGGCCGCCCCGCCGCCAGGATGCCGTAGATCTTGCTCGGCATGATCAGGCCTTCCATCTCCGCGCGCAGGCTGACCAGGTGCATGTCGGGCACCGACAGGCTTTCCGACAGCCGCTCGCGCGGCTGGTAGGCGCGGAACTCCACGTTGGCGAGCGCCGCTTCGGCCGCCAGCGTCTTCAGCCGTTCCAGTCCGGCGCCGCCGCCGATGAACAGGAAGGCGACGTCGTCGTGGTCCTTGAGCCGGCGGATCAGCTCCAGCAGCGCCGTTTCATCGTGGGCGCGGCCCAGATTCCCCGAATAGCCGATGACGAACCGGTCCGCCAGCTGCCACTCCCGGCGCAGCGGGTTCTGCTCGCGCGGGACCGGGCGAATGCCCGTATCCGCCCAGTTGTGCACGATCACCGTCTTCTCCAGCGGCACCTGCTGGCGCCGCAGGTGGCTCGCCATGGTGTCGCACAGCACGACATTGGCATGAGCGGCCCGGAACGAACGGTTGCGCAGGGCGAGCAACGCCCGCGCCACCGAACCGCGCACCAGCGGAACGCCCAGCCGTTCGGCGATCTCGGGAAACAGATCCTGGCACCAGTTGACCAGCCGCGCCCGCTTGACGGCCGCTACCGCGCCGGCGACGACGGACAGCAGGGGCGGGTCGGTCAGTGCCAGGATCGTGTCTCCCCGACGGACCTCGAACAGCAGCGTCCCCAGCGCCGATGCGTAGAAGCTCAGATAGTCCAGCGCCCGGCCCACCAGGTTGGCGCGTCCGAAGCGTGTGCTCCACAGCCGCCGGATGGTGACGCCGGCATGGGCCTCGTCGACCGGCAGCAGTGCTTCGGGCCGGTCGTACCGCTGGCGGCTGGTGATCGCCACCACCGGCCGGCCCTGGGCGGCCAGGTGCTCCAGCAGGTCGGTGAGGAGCTGGCTGGTGGCCGAATGGTCGGGCCAGTAGTAGCGGTTGACCGCGACGATGCGCGCCGGCCGGCGCCGCGCCATGCCCGCTACTCGCGGTTCTGGAACGGCTTCGGCGTGTGCTTGAAGCTGCCGCCGCCCCGATAGGCTGCCGGCTTGTCCACCGCCGGCCGTTCGGGCGCCGGGCGCAGCGAGAGCGCCACGCCGTAGGCGGTCACCTGCAGCGCCGTCACCAGGACCAGCGGCACCTGCAGATAGGCGTGGAGCGCCGGGATGGCGCACAGCGCCAGATAGACGGCAACGGCCCGGTTGGCGCTTCCCAGCCCGTCCTTCAGATAGTGGTGCAGGTGGTCGCGGCCCGGCGTGAAGGCGCCGCGGTGCTCGCGGATGCGCACCGCCATCACCCGGCCCATGTCCAGCACGGGGATCAGGAAGCAGGCGCCCAGATAGAGCGCGGGCATGCCGCCCCGGTGGCTGGTGTAGGCCTCGATCGCGGCGAAGCCGATCAGCGCCGACATCATGTAGGCGCCGGAGTCGCCGGTGAACAGGCGGCTCTTCAGGTTGGCGAGGAACAGCACCGCCAGCGCCGCCGCCACCGGCATCAGCATGACGCTGGTCTCCGGCGTCAGCCACGGGGCGAGGAGCAGCAGCCAGATCATGCACATGCCGAGGAACAGGCCGTTTAGCCCGTCGGCCAGGTTGGAGCCGTGCTTCAGGCACAGCACGCAGAACATGGTGAAGGGCACGCCGAGCAGGCCCAGCGGGATGGTGAATCCCAGGTCGGTGAACCACAGTTGCTGGACGCGCGTCTCTGGAACCAGCAGCGCGAGCAGTCCGGTGCCGAGGATACCGACGCCGAGCCGGATCCACGGGTGGATGTGGGAGCGGTCGTCGAAGAAGCCCAGCAGGAAGAAGATGGTCGACACCTGGAAGATGCCGGTGACGGCCGGCGTGACGTGCTCGAAGGTGGCGGCGGACAACAGCAGTCCGGTGGTCATCGCCATGAACAGGCCGACTCCGCCGACCAGCGGAGTCGGCGTCGCGTGAAGCTTGCGGCTGCCGTCGGGCTTGTCGATGATCCCCAGGCCGGCGCCCAGCGGCCGCGCCCACAGGGCGACGGCCAGTCCCAGGAGGCTGCCGAGCAGGATGCTCAAGGTCGTGACTTCGAGCGCGCCGGACATGGCGCGCGATTCGGCCCAATTCCACAACAAGCTCGCCTCCGTGAAAAAACGGTCGGAACGATTTGTTGGCGATCGTCTGCGATGCTTCGGACCACACGACGGAAAAGGCCGGCCAGCTTGTCCCGTCGAGGCCCCGCCTCCTCGCGGAGGCTGATCCGATAACGTGTAGAGAATGACCCGTCTTACAACCTATGGTCAAGGCGCTTTTGCGCTTGCGAAGAGAAATATCTCAAGTCCATGAGCAACGCCATGAAAAAGACATAATCTATTGGAGGGAATTTTTGACACCTGAATCAGAAATAAAACAAGTTCATGAATAGAACGGGACTAATAAACAGCATCCCAATGGGTGTCCAAGTTGTATCCATAAATTTTGAAATATGAGGTGAGGTGGAGTGATATATGCTCACTGAGGGTATATTTACTGGATAAAAATTCAGTGTTTCAGGAGCCCTGGGCATACCCCATCGGCCGATCCCCCTCGTTTGACCCAGGGTGTGGACAACTACAGGTAGCATAAAATTTGCGCCCGGCCCCCAGCCGCTTGATTGCGGCCTTCGCGCATGCTCAATAGGGGCACGATTAAGTCACGCGCGCTGGATCAGGCGCAAGGCGACAGCGGAAGGGCGGCATGCAGGTTTTCTTCGAGGGACGAGTCGAAGCGGCGGAAATCGACAATCTGGGACACATGAACGTCCGGGTGTACGCCCGCAAGGCGGCCCAGGCGACGTTCGCGTTGGGGGCGGCCATGGGCCTCACGCCGGCGCGGCTGGCGAAAGAGCGCGCGGTGCTGCAGATCGAGGATGCCCACACCCGCTTCTACCGGGAGCAGCTCGAGGGGGCGGCGCTGGCGGTGCGCGGCGGCGTGCGCCTCGTGCAGGGAGACCAGGTCGCGCTCTACCTGGAGATGATCAATCAGGCGACAGGCGATATCGCCGCCACCTTCAACAACGGCTTCGCCCTGTTCGACGGGGCCTCCCGGGCGAGGCGGCGGCTGCCGGGGGACGTCCTCGATGCGGCGGCGGGGCTCCGGGTCGACTGGCCCGAGCGCGGCCGCCCGCGCAGCCTGCCGCTCGATCCGGTCGCGCCGCGCGACCGCCAGGACGTCGGCGCCGAGGGTGCCTTCGTGCGGTTCCCGACCTATACGGTCGAAGCCGGGGAGTGCGACGCCTACCGTTACATGGACCTGTCCGACGCCAAGGCGATCGCGCTGGCGCGCATGCCGATCAAGATCGAACGGCAGCACCGGGCGTTCCGCGCCGATCACCGGGTCGCCATCGCCACCCTGGAAAGCCGCCAGACACTGTTCGCCACGCCGCGGCTGGGGGATACGGTGATCAGCGAGACCCGCCACGTGGCGGTGACGCGCAAGAGCGTGGTGTTCGAGCACTGGAGCTTCGAGGAGGCGACAGGAACGCCGTTCAGCCTGCTGCAGCAGTTCGGCCTGGCGTTCGACCTGGACGCCCGCCGCGCGACGGAATTCCCCGACGACATGCGCGAGGCGCTCGCCGCCAACAAGCGTCCCGAGCTTTGATCGGCCCGCGCCGGAATCGCGGTTGTTTCGATGGGATGCGCTGTTATCATGCACGCATGAATGTCAACGGGGAGACAGCCAGATGAACATGCCGTTCCATATGCCCACCAACCGCATCAACGCCCAGGGACTGATCCGCCATCCGATCCGCCAGTACGCCTGGTTCGTGAACGACATCGACGAGGCCTGCCACAAGTGGAACCGGATGGTGGGCGCCGGACCGTTCTTCGTGGTGCGCCACCACATCGGCGAGGGCTTCACCTATCGCGGCCAGCCGATCGAGGCCGACGTCAGCTACGCCTTCGGCCAGGCCGGGCCCGCCCACATCCAGTTCATCGCCCAGCATGACGACACGCCGTCGATCTACCGCGACATGTACAAGAAGGGCGAAACCGGCTTCCACCACGTGGGCGTGCTGGTGCCCAACGTGCAGGAGGAAGTCCGCCGCTTCAACGAGGCCGGCTACGAGACCGCCTGCGAACTGTGGGGCGGCGATTACGTCGCCTACATGGATTGCCGCGAGGATCTGGGCTGCTTCGTCGAACTGCACGGCGACGCGCCGATCATCCAGAAGCTGTTCGACGGCTGGCAGACCCAGCACGAGGAGTGGGACGGCGTCACCGACCTGATCCGCGAGAACCGGCCCGAATAGGACCGTGCCGGGCCCGCTTAGGCGGCCTCGCTGATGGTGAAGCCCACGGTGTTCATGTTGCCGGCGCTGTGGGCGAACACCGCGCCGTTGTGCATGGCGGCCACGGCCTTGACGATCGACAGCCCGAGGCCGTGGTTCTCGCCGCTGTTGCCGCGCGACTCGTCGATCCGGTAGAACCGGTCGAACAGCCGCTCGAGGTGCTCGGGCGGAATCGGCGCGCCGGGGTTTGAGACCGCCACCCGCGCGCCCCGCGCGTCCTGCTCGACGCGCACGACGAGTTCGGCGCCAGGGCTCGAGTACTGCACCGCGTTCTGCAGCAGGTTGGTGACGGCCCGGCCGAACAGCGAGGCGTCCACCGCGGCCCTTGCCTCGCCCTCGATGCGGACCTTCATGCCGACGTCGTCGAGGACGAATTCCATGAACTCGACCGTCTTGCGGATTTCCGGCACCAGCGGAGTCGGCACGGCGTTCGCCGCCGCCGCTCCCTGGTCCGCGCGGGCCAGGAAGAGCATGTCGTTGACGATCGTGCGCAGCCGGTTCAGCTCCTCCAGGTTCGACTGGAGGACGTCCTCGAGATCGGGGGCGCTGCGCTCCTTCGAGAGCGCGACCTGGGTCTGGCCGATCAGGTTGGTGAGCGGCGTCCGCAGCTCGTGCGCCACGTCGGCGTTGAACGACTGCAGCTGGGTGTAGGCGTCCTCGAGCCGGTCGAGGGCGCCGTTGAACGCGGCGGCCATGTGGGTGAGTTCGGTGGGGCATCGATCGGTGGCCAGCCGCTGGGAGAGGTTGACGGGGCGGATCTGCCGGGCCTCCTCCGACAGCCGGTTGAGCGGCCCCAGCCCGACCCGGGCGATCCAGTATCCGAGACCGGCTACCGCCGCCACGCCGAGCGAGCAGAGCAGCAGCAGGGCCAGCGCGAAGACGTGCATGGTGGCGCGGAAGCGGGCGGTGTCGAGCGCCACGACCAGGCGGACTTCTGGCCGCTCGCCGGCGGCCGGCACGGTGCGCGCCAGGATGCGGTAGGGCGGCCGGTCGGGGCTGAGGACCATCTGGTCCAGGCCCCGCGCGCTCAGCAGCCTGGTCCGCAGCGTGCCGGGCGCGTCGCCGTATTCGAACAGGGGATCGCGGCTCAGCGCCCATACCCGGGTCGAGGCGTCGCCCGGCGCCAGCGCGTCCAGCTTCTCGTGCACCCGCAGCCACTTCTCCAGCGTCGTCGTCCGGCTGACGAGGTGCTGGATGACTTCCATGCGGGTCGCCAGCTCGGCCGCCTCGTGATAGCCGAGCTCGCTGGACAGCACATGGTGCAGCGCGACTCCCACCAGCAGGAAGATGGTGAGGGCGGCCAGCGCGAACATCCACGCGAGGCGGACGGCGAGGGAGCGGTTCATGGTTCGATGCCGGGTTCCTCGTCGCGCGCCTCGAGCACGTAGCCCATCCCGCGGATGGTGTGCAGCAGCTTGCGCTCGAACGGGCCGTCCAGCTTGTCGCGGAGACGCTTGATCGCCACCTCGACCACGTTGGTGTTGGTGTCGAAGGTGATGTCCCACACCATCTCGGCGATGCTGGTCTTGGACAGGATCTCGCCCTGTCGCCTTGCGAGCACCGCCAGCAGGGAGAATTCCTTGGCCGTCAGGTCGAGCCGTTGCGCGCCGCGCGCGGCGCGCCGGTTGAGCAGGTCCACGTGCAGGTCGCCGACCATCAGGTCGAGCGGCTCCTGGGCGCGGCCGCGCCGGTTCAGCGCCTGCAGCCGCGCCACCAGTTCGAGGAACGAGAACGGCTTGACCAGGTAGTCGTCGGCCCCGGCCCGCAGGCCATGCACGCGGTCGTTCACCCGGTCTCGCGCGGTCAGCATGATCACCGGCGTCTGCTTGTGGGCGCGGATCGACTGCAGCACCTCGAACCCGTCGATGCCGGGGAGCATGACGTCCAGCACCAGCACGTCGTAGTCGGCCGTCAGCGCCATGTGGCGGCCGTCGACGCCGTTGCGGGCCAGGTCGACCGCGTAGCCCTGCTCGGTGAGTCCGCGGTGCAGGTAATCGGCGGTCTTGACCTCGTCTTCGACGATCAGGATGCGCATGGGCCTCCTATTCCTGCCTGTCCGGGGCCGCCCCGTGCGGCGGCACGACCCCCATGGTCCGATAAACCGCGACGAGCCGCAAGGACACGTCGGCGGTCGCCTGGGCCGACTCGGTTTCGGCATCGTAGAGCGTCCGCTCGGCGTCGAGCACCTCCAACAGCGACAGGGTGCCTTCGCGATATTGGCGGTGGGCAAGGTCGGCGGCCCTGCGCGCCGCGGTCGCCGCCCGGGTCAGCTCCTGCTGGCGGATCGCGCCCTGGGTGTAGAGGACGATGGCGGTCTGGGCTTCCTGCAGCGCGGTGCGCACCGCCAGCTCGTAGCCGGCCAGCGCCTGCTGCTGGCGCGCGTCGGCGGCGTCGATGGCGGCGCTGATCCGGCCGAAGTCGAACAGCGGCGCCAGCAGACCGGCGCCCACCGACCACACCCGCGTGCCGGGAGAGAACAGCTCCGAGACGTGGTTGCTTTCGACGCCCAGCATCGCCGAGAGGCTGATCTGCGGATACCGCAGCGCCTGCGCCGCGGTCACCCGTCCGGCCGCGGCCACCAGCCGGCTTTCGGCGGCCCGGACGTCCGGGCGCTGGGCGACGACCTGGACCGGCCCGGCCAGCACGGCGAGGGCGTCGGCCTGGGGCAGCGGGCCGGTCGCCGGCAGCGTCTCGGTCAGCTCGTCCGGCGAGACGGCGAGCAGCAGCGCCAGCCGGTAGCGGGCGGTCTCGGCCTGCTCGCGGGCCTGGGGCAGCGTGGCCCGGGTGGTGGCCAGTTGCGCCTCGGTGCGCTCCACGTCCAGCCGGCTCGACATGCCCTGCTCGTAGCGGGCGCGGGTGATCCGCACCGTGCCGCCCTGCGCATCGGCGTTCTTCGACGCGAGGTCGGCAAGGGCCTGGTAGAGCCGGAGCTCGATATAGGCGTCGGCCACGTCGGCGAGCAGCGTCAGGCGGACCGCGTCGCGGTCCGCCTCGCTGGCGGTCACGTCGGCGCCCGCCGCCCGCGCCTCGCTGGCCAGCCGGCCGAAGAGGTCGGCTTCCCAGGTGGCGCCGACCGACAGGTCGAAGGTGTTCTCGGTGGAGGGTGTGCGCGCGCCGCCCTGGCTTCGGGTCCGGGTCCGGCTGCGATCGGCGCCCACCGACCCAGTCGGCTCGGGAAACAGCTCGGCCCGGGCCGCCCGGGCCAGCGCCCGCGCCTCGAGCAGCCGGCCTTCGGCCAGCCGCAAATCCAGGTTGCGGGCCTCGGCGACGGAGATCAGCCGGTCGAGCACGGGGTCGTGGAAATCCTGCCACCAGGCTTTCGGCGGCAGCGCCGCGGTCGTCGCGCCGGCGGGAGCGTCCTGCCAGGACTGCTGGAGGTCGGCCGGCGGCTGCGGCTTCTTGGGCGCGCCCGCGCAGGCGGCCAATGCAATGGCCGCGGCGAGGACCAGCAGGCGGCGCGCCGGCGTCACGGCGCGATGTTCTGCGGCGCGGCGATCGTCGGATCGCTCTGCCGGGCGGTGCCGTGGAACAGGCGGTCGAGAGCCAGATAGATCACCGGCGTCGAGAACAGGGTGAGCGCCTGGCTGACCAGCAGGCCGCCGATCACGGCGATGCCGAGCGGCTGGCGCAGCTCCGAGCCCGTGCCCAGGCCCAGCATCAGCGGCACCGCGCCGATGGCGGCGGCGATGGAGGTCATCATGATCGGCCGGAAGCGCACCAGGCAGGCGCGCTTCATCGCCTCCTCCGGCGGCAGGCCCTCGTTCCGCTGCGCCTGCAGGGCGAAGTCGACCATCAGGATGCCGTTCTTCTTGACGATGCCGATCAGCAGCACCAGCCCGATCATCGCCATGATCGAGAAGTCGAAGCCCAGCAGCCACAGGAACAGGATGGCGCCGATGCCGGCGGAGGGCAGCGTCGAGAGGATGGTGAGCGGGTGGACGAAGCTCTCGTAGAGCACGCCGAGGATGATGTAGACGGCGAGCAGCGCCGCCAGGATCAGGAAGGGCTGGCTGGCGAGGGAATCCTGGAATGCCTGGGCCGTCCCCGAGAAGGCGCCGGTGATCGACGACGGCATGCCGATCTCCGCCTGCGCTTCGTGCACCTGCTTGACCGCGTCGCCCAGCGCCACGCCCGGCACCAGGTTGAAGGAGATGTTCACCGACGGGAACATGCCGTTGTGGGTGATCTGCACCGGCCCGCTCGATGCCGGTTCGAACCGGGCGATGGCCGACAGCGGCACCATCTGGCCGGTCAGCGGCGAGCGCAGGAAGAAATAGTTCAGACTCTCGGCTGATGCGCGCTGCTCGGGGCTGATCTCCAGCACCACCTTGTACTGGTTGACCTCGGTCTGGAACTCGCTGACCTGGCGCTGCCCGTAGGCGTTGTAGAGGGCCTGGTCGATGTCCTCGGCGCTCAGGCCGAACCGGGCGGCGGCGGTGCGGTCAATGTCGAGCCGCCGGACGGTCGCGCCCATCTGCAGGTCGTTGGAGACGTCGCGCAGGCCGGGGATCTTCGCCAGCCGCTCGGTCAGCCGGTTGGCCCAGTAGCCTAGCTGCTTGCTGTCGTTGCCGCGCAACACGAACAAGTACTGGGCCTTGCCGAAGCTGGTACCGATGTTGATGTCCTGGCCGGAGCGCAGGATCAGCTGGATGCCCGGCACCTGCGCCAGCTTCGGCCGCAGCCGGTCGATGAACTCCTCGGCGCTGACGTCGCGGTCGCCGCGGTCCTTCAGCACCATCCAGAAGCGGCCATTGGCCATGTTCTGGCTGCCGCCCGTCGGGCCGACCGCCATGGCGAACTGCATCACCGCCGGGTCGGCGGCGACGATCCTGGCAAGCTCCTGGTGCTTCTTCACCATGTCGTCGTAGGAGACGTCGTCGGCCGCCTGGGTCGTGCCGAACACGAAGGCCGTGTCCTGCAGCGGGAAGAAGCCCTTGGGGACGTAGATGTAGCCGATCACCGCCGCGGCGACGGTGACGGCGAACAGCGTCAGCATGGTCCGCTGGTGCGCCAGCACCCAGGTAATGCCGCGCTCGTAGCCCGCCAGCAGCCGCTCGGACATTCCCGCGGCGCCGTCGGTATGGTGCGGCAGCGCCCGCATGAAGCGGGAGGCCAGCATGGGCGCCAGGGTCAGCGAGGCGACCACGGAAATCAGGATCGCGGCGGTGATGGTCAGGGCGAACTCGCCGAACAGCCGGCCGACGATGCCGCCCATGAACAGCAGCGGAATGAACGCGGCGATCAGCGAGAAGCTGATGGAGATCACCGTGAAGCCGATTTCCGACGAGCCCTTGACCGCCGCCTCCAGCATGGACTCGCCCCGCTCGAGGTGGCGGTGGATGTTCTCGATGACGACGATGGCGTCGTCGACGATGAAGCCGACGGCGATCACCAGCGCCACCAGCGTCAGGTTGTTGAGGCTGAAACCCATGACGTACATCGCCGCGCAGGCCGATATCAGCGCCACGCCCAGCACCGCGCCGACGATCACCGTCGCCGAAAGCTGGCGCAGGAAGAGGCCCATGACGATGATCACCAGGGCGACGGTGACGGCCAGGGTGATCTCCACCTCGTGCAGGGTGGAGCGGATGGTCCGCGTCCGGTCGTTCAGCACCTTGACCTCGACGCTCGCCGGCAGCGCGGCCCGGATGCGGGGCAGGGCGGCGACGATGCGGTCGACGGTGGCGACGATGTTGGCGTCCGGCTGGCGGCGGATGATGAAGTTGACGCCCGGCTTGCCGTACTGCCACGCCTGCACGTAGTCGTTCTCCGAGCCCAGGATCACCTTCGCCACGTCGCCCATCAGCACTGGCGAGCCGTTGCGGTAGGCCACCGGCAGGCGCGCGTAGTCCTCGGGGGCGAAGATCTGGTCGTTGGCCTCCAGGGTGGCGACCTGGTGGCGGCCGTAGATGGCGCCCTTGGCCTGGTTGACGCTGGCGGAGCGGATCACGTCGCGCAGGTCGGCGAGCGTCAACCCGTAGGACGCCAGCTTCTCCGGCGAGGCCTGGATGCGGATGGCGGGCTTGCGCTGGCCGGTGAAGAAGATGTCGCCGACGCCGTCGATCTGGCTGATCTGCCGCCCCACCAGCGTGTCGGCGATGTCGCTCAGCTGGTGCAGCGGCATCAGCTGGGACTGGACGCTGAGGATCAGGATCGGCGAGTCCGCCGGGTTCACCTTGCGCCAGGTAGGCAACGACGGCATGTCGGCGGGCAGCCGGCCGGCCACCGCGTTGATCGCCGCCTGCACTTCCTGGGCGGCCGCGTCGATGTTCTTGTCGAGGGAAAACTGCAGCGTGATGTTGGTGACGCCCAGCGAACTCGTGGAGGTCATCTCGGTGATGCCGGGCACCGCGCTGAGCTCGGCCTCCAGCGGCGTGGCGACGGCCGAGGCCATGGTGTCCGGGCTGGCGCCCGGCAGGCTCGCGCGGATGGCGAGCGTCGGAAACTCCGCCTGGGGCAGCGCGGCGATGGGCAGGCGCGGAAAGGCGATCAGCCCGAGCGCCACCACCGCCAGCGCCAGCAGGAAGGTGGCGACGGGGTGACGGATGAACCAGATCGAGACACCCGACTTGACGTTCAAGGCATCTGCTCCGCCACCGCGTCGGGCCGGGCCGTCCCATCGACGATCTTGACGTCGGTGCCGTCGACCAGCCGGGACTGACCGTCGGACACCACCGTCTCGCCCGGCGCCAGGCCCTGGGTGATCACCACCGCGTCGTCGGTGCTGTAGCCCACCTTCACCGGCACCACCTGGGCCTTGTTGTCCGTCACCCGGAACACGTAGGGCCCGTCCAGCCCCTGCTTGACCGCCCGCGGCGCGACGACGACGGCCTTGGGGCTCATGCCGACCCGCATCCGGATGGTGACGAACTGGCCCGGCCATAGCCGGCCGCCGGTGTTGGCGAACTCGGCCCGCAGCTTGATGGTGCCCGTCGCAGGGTCGATCTGGTTGTCCACCATGGTCACCCGGCCCTCGGCGAGCCGGGTGCCGTTGTCGCGGTCGTAGGCGGAGACCGGCGCCCTGTCAGGCTGCCGGGTGAACGGCTGGATCGCCGGCACCAGGGTCTGCGGCAGCGAGAACACCACCGAGATCGGGTCGATCTGGGTGACCGTCACCAGGCCGTCCGGATCGGTCGGGTGGACAAGGTTGCCCGGATCGACGCGCCGCAGCCCGACGCGGCCGCTGACCGGCGCGGCGATACGGTTATAGGACAGCTGGACCAGGGCGGCGTCGACGGCGGCCTTGTCGGCGTCCACCGTGGCGCGCAGCTCGGCCACCCGCGCCTCCTGCTGCTCGACGGTCTGGCGGGCGATGGCATCGTCCTTCACCAGGTTGGTGTAGCGGACCAGATCCTGCTGCGCCGACTTGAGCTGCGCCTCGTCCTTTGCCTGACCGGCCTGGGCCTGGGCCACCGCCGCGGCGAAGGCACGGTCGTCGATGCGGGCCAGCAGGTCACCCTTGTGGACGAACTGGCCCTCGGAGAACAGCACCTCCGCCAGGACCCCTTCCACCTGCGGCCGCAGCACCACGCTGTGCAGGGATTCCACGGTGCCGATGCCGCTCGCCATGTGGGGCACGTCGCGCTGGGTAACGCGGGCCACGGTCACCGGCACCGCCGGGGGCGGCGGCGGCGCCTCCTTGCGCGATCCGAAGATCCACCAGGCCGCGGCACCGGCCACGACCACCACGGCAGCGGCCGCCGCTTGCTTTCTTCGGGTGGGGCTGAAGGCTGTCGTCATCGATGTTCAAGCACGAAGGGCGGCGCGAGGCCGGACAGGGGCCGCCGGGGCATCCGCGCCAGACACGGACCGGCCGCGCCGGAGGATTTCGGCACCTGTGGTCGGCCCGTCGGACACCGGGGCCGACTCGCGTGTTATCCTACCCGTAATGTCCCGGAACGCGCGGTGAATTTCGCGGAAGCCGGCCGCTCTGACGCAAATGTAATTTCCAGGAAGGGGCTTTCCCGGGCCGGCGATTGATGCAACAGTGCCGCTCGGAAGACCGACCAGCAGGGGAGCTTCAGTCCATGTCGACTCTGTCCAAATACTCCTTTTTCCAGGAAGCCTACTACGTCAACGACCTGGAAGAATCCATCAACAAGTGGGCCAAGCTCTACGGCGCCGGCCCGTTCGTCATGGTGCCGCACCACGTGACCGACAAGTTCCACTACCGCGACACGGATACCGAAGCCGACGTGTCCTACGCCTTCGGCTATCTGGGCGACATGATGATCCAGTTCATCCAGCAGCACGACGACAAGCCGTCCATCTACCGCGACATGTACAAGGCGGGCGAGGAAGGCTTCCATCACGTCGGCCTGTTGGTGCACGACTTCGAGGCCGAGTATGCGCGGATGCAGAAGAACGGCTTCGTCGACGCCTGCCGGCTCTATGCCGACGAGGTGGACGCGTGCTACTTCGACACCCGCGCCGTCAACGGCGGCTTCACCGAACTGCACGGCGACCCGCCCCATATCCTCGGCACCTTCGCCCAGTGGAAGCGCGCCCACGAGCTGTTCCGCCCCGGCGACAACCCCATCATGACCATGTAGTCCGGCAACGGACCGCGTTCGGAAAAGGCCCGCCTCGGCGGGCCTTTTTGTTGCCTCCTATTCCAGCATCGCCGCCAGCGCGGGTGTCAGGCGCTCGGCATAGCCGCCGGGGACGCGGCTGACGAAGACGGCCGGGATGGCGCGGCGCCGGGCGTGCGCGCCGCCCGCGTCTTCGCCCAGCACGAACAGCGCCGTCGCCAGCGCGTCGGCATGCATGCAGGAAGGGTGGAGCACGGTGACGCTGGCCAGGTCGCCGGCGGCGGGGTGGCCGGTGCGCGGGTCGATGGTGTGGGCGTAGCGGCGGCCGCCCGAAACGAAGCATCTGCGGTAGTCGCCGGAGGTCGCGATCGACAGGCCGTGCAGGGCGATGCGGGTTTCGGGCGGCGGCGTTCGGCCCGGCTCGGTCGGGCGCTCCAGCGCTACCCACCACGGCGAGCCGTCGGGCTTGGTGCCGGCGCCGCGCAGCTCGCCGCCCACCTCCACCAGGTAGTCGCGCACGCCCGCCGCCTCCAGCTGGCCGGCCGCCAGGTCGACGCCGTAGCCCTTCGCCACTGCCGACAGGTCGAGGCGGATGCCGCCGGGCTGCAGCGCGTGGCGCGTCGGCCGGTCGAGGGCGAGGCGTCGCCAGCCGGTCGCCGCCAGGGCCTCGGCGACCGCCTCGGTCGGCGGCGGCGTGTCCCTGCCGGGCGCGGGACCGAAGCCCCACAGGTCGACCAGCGGCGCGATGGTCGGGTCGTAGGCGCCGCCGCTGTCCCGCGCCGCAGCGAGGGCGCAGTCCAGCACCGCGAAGAACTCGGGCAGCAGCGGGTGCCATGTGCCGGCGGGGGCGCGGTTGAAGCGGCATAGGTCGGAGGCCGGCTCCCAGGTGCTCATCTGCGCCACCACCCGGTCGAGCACGGCCTGGACGCTTTCCCGCAAGCGGTCGAGCGGTGGCGTCTCGGGGTTCGCGGCGAGCTTGACGCACCAGGTGGTGCCCATGGTCCGCCCGCCCGTCACTGCCACCCGCGCTTCCCGGCGCCGCACCGGCGGTGCGAGGCCGAGCGGGATCAGGACGCGCCGTTCCGCCATCGCGGGCGCTCCGGGCCGGGCACGGTTCAGGGCGAGAGCACTTCGAGGGTGGCCGCGTAGCTGACGCTGCGGCGGGTGGCCTGGGGAACGCTCGGCGCCGCGTCGCGCACCGACGCGCTCACCCAGTAGTAGCCGGGGCGGGGCCAGGTCACCGCGAACACGCCGTCGGCGTCGGTGGTCAGCGCCATCTCGTTCAGGCTGTCCCGGTAGCGGACGCCGCCGGGGATCACAGAAACGTCGAGCCCGGCCACGGGCTTGCCGTCCATCAGCAGCCTGAAGCGCGCCTCCTCGCCGGCGTAGAGGTCGTTCGGGTGGGTGAGCGGCACCATTTCGAGGCCCTGTCCCGTGGGCTTGAGCGCCGCGTCGTCCGGCGCGCCGCTGGTGACGAAGGTCTCCAGCCGCCGCTGGGATTCGCCGATCTCCAGGTCCTTGGCGCCGGCGGGGATCTCCGACAGGGTCTCGGGCGTGCCGCGCCACCGCCTGCGCTCGCCGTTCACGGTGTAGCGGGCCGTCAGCGAGTCGCCGTCGAGCACGATCCTGTAGGTGCCGGGCTTCGCGAGATGCACGTCGAAGCTCGTCCGGAACCGGCCCGTCGCCATGTTCTCCGGCGCCACCGCGGCGCCGCCGGGGCCGATGATCTGCAGCCCGTCGAGCCGCATGGCGTGGTGCTCGAAATAGAACAGGTCGTTGGAGATCGCCGCGTCGACGGTGATCCAGGGATCGTCGCCGGACAACACCGTGGCCGAGGGCAGGAACCAGGCGCGGTGGGCTTCGGCGGCGATCGGTGTGGTCAACGCCACGGCGAGGGCGACGGCGGTGGCCTTGGCGGATATCTTCATGGGTTCCTCCCGGGGCTCAGGGCTTGAAGGCGAGGGTCACCGGGCCCAGCTCCGAGGTGCCCCTGACGGTGTCGCTGCCGGCGGCGGCGGCGGGCCAGGTAAAGGGCAGGCGCAGCAGCTCGCGGCCGCCCGTCTCGCGGGCGGCCTCGACCACCAGCGTGTATTCGCCCGGCGTTAGCCCGGCGAGCGGCGCCTCGGCGCCGCGGAGGTCGATGGTGTGATCGCCGGGCGCCTGGGTGGGACCGGTGATGCCGTCCACCGGCATGTCCAGCTCGCGGCCGCTGCGCCGCCACCACTGGCGAAGGTCCTTCAGCCACTTGGTGCCTTCGCGGTCCTTGGCCCCGACCTCGTACCAGACCGCCAGGTTGGTGACGCTGCGGTCGGCGGCCTCGATCCAGACGGCCACGTAGGGCCTGTGATACTCGGCGACGTCGAGGGCCGGGATGCCGACCGTCACCGACATGTCGCCGGCGAGGGCGGGGCCGGCGATCAGGCCGGCGAGGGCGGCGGGAAGCAGGATACGCAAGGACGGGTCTCCTAGTGAATGAACAGAAGCGCCAGCAGCAGGGGAATGGCGAGGCCGGCGCCGACCACGGGCCAGGTAGCGCGCCGCCGGCGGGCATGCAGCTGCAGCAGGAACAGGCCGGTGACGCTGAAGATCACGCAGGCTGCAGCGAACAGGTCGATGAACCAGCGCCACGCTGAGCCGGTGTTGCGCCCCTTGTGGAGGTCATTGAGATAGGAGACCCAGCCCCGGTCGGTCCGCTCGTAGGTGATCTCTCCGGTCCGAGTGTCGAGGGAGAGCCACGCGTCGCCGCCGGGCCTCGGCAGCGGCACGTAGGCCTCGCCGTCCGACCATTCGGCCGCCACGCCGCGGGTGTCCGCGCCGACAGCGTCGCGGATCCAGGCGCCGACCGGGTCGGGCAGGGCGCCCTTGCCGTCTTCGGGCGCCGTCACCCGGGTCAGCAGGGCCGGCGGCAGCACCGCCTCCCGCGTCGTCCGCCGGGGATTGGACTCGATGCCGGCCGCGTGGTTGAGGGTGATGCCGGTGCCCGCGAACAGCAGCATGCCGATGAGGCAGAGGCCGGCGCTCACCCAGTGCCACGCATGCAGCTGCCGCAGCCAGAAGGCCCGGCGCTGGCGTCCCGGCGGTGGCGCCGGGACGGGCTGGATGCGGTCGGGGCTGATCTGCAGCATGGGGGACCCGAGAAGTGGAAAGCCCGACCCTTAAACCACGAATGATAATCAGTCGCAATATGCGAATCGTACCCAATGGAATCGCGCGGAGCCTCATGCGACAAATCCGGTGTGGTGCGCGCTGCGTAACAGGCGCGTCGACCAACCAACGAGGGAGCAGGGGCTCATGGCCTATCTGGCGGCCTATGTCGCGGCGGGCGTCGTCTTCGCCGTTCTCGATCTCCTCTGGCTGGGCGTCGTCGCCCGCGATTTCTACCGGCAGAACCTGGCGCACCTGCTGCGCGACCCGTTCAACACGCCGGCGGCGGTCGCGTTCTACGTGTTCTACCTGGCCGGCGTGCTGTTCTTCGCCATCGCGCCCGCCCTGGCGGCGCAGTCCCTGAAGACCGCCGCGCTATACGGCTTCCTGCTCGGCGTGCTCGCCTACGGCACCTACGACATGACCAACCTGGCGACCCTGCGGAACTGGCCGCTCGGCGTCGCGCTGGTGGACATCCTCTGGGGCGGGCTGCTCACCGCGGTGGCTGCGACGGCGGGCGCGGCGGCAGCACGGCTAGTGAGCGGATAGAAGCCGCTGCCCGGTACTGACAATCCGGTCAGAACTGTTAGGATGGAGCCTCGTCCAGCGAGAAAACGGGGAGACGTCATGGCCGAGACCCAGCTGCTGTTCCGCAAGGCGGAGGTTCCCGAACACGTGCCGCCGGAGAACGTCATCGACTTCGACCTGTTCGCCCAGCCGTCGGCGGACACCGACTTCTTCGAGTACTGGAAGCGGCTGCAGGCGCCCGGCGTGCCGGACTTCGTGTGGACGCCCTGCAATGGCGGCCACTGGATCGCGACCCGCGGCGAGGACATCCACACCATCTACGCCGACCACGACCGTTTCTCGTCGCGCAACATCCTGCTGCCGGCGGAGCGCAACGAGGCGATCCGGGTGCTGCCCACCTCGCTCGATCCGCCCGAGCACCGGCCGTTCCGCTCGCTGATCAACCACGCGCTGTCGCCCAAGGTGGTGCGCGGCCTGGAGCCCTCCATCCGTGAGCTCACCGTCAGCCTGATCGAGGGGTTCCGGCAGCGCGGCCACTGCGAGTTCGCCTCCGAATTCGCCGAGCTGCTGCCCATCAGCCTGTTCCTCAAGATGGTCAACCTGCCCGTCGAGGACCGGCTGAAGCTGAAGGCGCTGTCCGAGCAGGTGAACCGGCCCGACGGCAGCATGACCCCGGAAGAGGTCAACCAGGGTTTCTACGACTACCTGATGCCGGTGCTGCTGGAACGCCGGGCGAACCCGGGCGACGACATCTTCAGTCAGTTCCTCGCGGGCAGTATCGACGGCCGGCCGATGACCGACGCCGAGGCCTTCGAGCTGTGCATGCAGGTGCTGATCGCCGGTCTCGATACGGTGGTCTCCGTGCTGGGCTTCCTGATGATGTTCCTGGCCCGCAACGCGGAGCACCGGCAGCTTCTGGTGGACGATCCGGCGCGGATTCCGCCGGCGGTGAAGGAGTTCCTGCGGCGCTTCCCGCTGGTCGCGATTCCGCGCACGGTGATCCACGACATGGAATTCCAGGGCGTGCGCTTCAAGGAAGGCGACCTGATCCTGGTGCCCACCATGCTGCACGGGCTCGACGACCGGGCCTATCAGTGTCCGCTGGAGGTGGATTTCGAGCGGCGCATCGGCATCCATTCCACCTTCGGCGCCGGCGTGCATCGCTGCCCCGGTTCGCTGCTGGCCCGGGCCGAGCTGCGCATCTTCCTGGAGGAATGGCTGTCGCGCATCCCGCGCTTCGACATCGAGCCGGGCAGGACGCCCAAGGTGCTCTACGGCATCGTCGGCACGGTGGTCGATCTGCCGCTGGTCTGGCAGGTCTGAGCGCATGGTGAAACTGATCGTCATCGACGCCGAGGGCGCCGAGCACGTCCTCGACGCCGAACCCGGCCGCTCGGTCATGAAGGCGGCCACCGACGAGCTGCTGCCCGGCATCATGGGCGAGTGCGGCGGCTGCCTGTCCTGCGCCACCTGCCACGGCTATGTCGACGAGGCCTGGCTTTCCCGCCTCGACCCGCCGGGCGAGGAGGAACTGGACATGCTCTCCTGCGCCGTGGACGTGGAGCCCAACAGCCGCCTCACCTGCCAGATCGAGATGAGCGAGGCCCTGGACGGCCTGGTGATCCGCCTCCCCGCCGCCCAGTTCTGAGGGCGGTTTGCTTCTTCGAGGTCATCCCGGACCTGTTCCGGGATCCGTGTTTCCGCATGCAAGACCAGCAGGGTAGAGCCGCGGTTGTCCATGCCGTGACCGGTCCGGTCATGGGGCGGCGCTACGGACCCCGGAACAGGTCCGGGGTGACGGGACGGGAGAGGGGCGCGCTAATCCTGCCCCGGGCGCCAGCCGGCCATGCAGCGGTCGATCATGTGGTGGTAGAACGCCAGGCGGTATTCCTGGTCGGCCAGCTCGCCGCCGCGGTAGCCGCGCGACCGCAGCCCCTTCTGCTGGGTGGCCATGGTGCCTACGTCGCCGTCGAGCAGGGCGCCCAGGCTGCGCTCGCCATATTCCAGGTACTCCCGCGGCGCGTCCTCGACGGTGCCGCCCGAGCCGCCCTTCGCCGTCGACATGCCGCTGAACGCGTCGTCACCGGTGGCGTAGTAGAACACGTCGTAATAGGACACGTTCGGGTCGGTGGCGTGGGGCCGCAGCCGGTGGAACAGCATGCCGTCCGCCAGCATCCCGGCCGAGAAGTTGGGGAACACGGTGTAGTGGTGGCTGTCGGTGAGCTGGCTGTCGGACATGGCTGCGTAGTGGTCGTGGCCCCGCGCCGGCCCCAGCTTGCGCTTCTGCACCTGCAGCGCGCGGCGGGTCTCGGTCGGCCGGTCGGCGAAGTCGGCCGGGTCCAGGTCCCAGCGGCGCAGCTCGCCCGCCAGCTGCTCGCTGATCGGCGGCGCGTCCGTCGTCAGGTAGCGGTTCGACGGCAGCGCGCCCTTCATGTGCATCACCGTGTGGCCCTGGTCGAAGATCTCGCAGGCGAGCGAGCGGAAGTCGTCCTCCAGGTAGTCGAGGAACGGCGCGTGCACGGTGGCGAAGTGGTAAACCTCGCTGAAATTGTCGTGCAGCGCCTTCCAGTTGCTGGGCAGCTTCACGGTCAGCGCCTGGACGCGCACCATCTTCTCGGTGGGGTAGACCTGCCAGCGGTCCCAGACAGGTCCCAGATAGTCCTTCAGCGGGATGCAGTCCGGGTCCATGTTGACGAAGACGAAGCCGGCGAAGGTGTCGCAGCGCAGTTCCTCCAGCGCTACCCGGCCGCAGGGGTTGCCCTGGGAGAAGTCTTCCTCGTCCTGGGCCGACAGCAGGCTGCCGTCGATGCCCCACACCCAGCTGTGATAGTCGCAGGTGAACGACGGCATGGAGCCTTCCGCCGGGTGGACCAGGCGGTTCCCGCGGTGCTGGCAGACATTGTAGAACGCCTTGATGGAGCCGTCCTCCTGGCGCACCACCAGGATGGATTCGGGGCCGATCTCCTCCACGACGAAGTCGCCCGCCTCGGGGATTTCCACGGTCCGCGCCGTCACCAGCCACACCTTCGTCCACACGGCCTCCCACTCCCGGCGGTAGAAGTCGGCCGAGGTGTAGCGCTCGCCGGCCAGCGCGCCGGTCTTGTAGCGGGACGGAAAGATCTCGTTGACGAAGGTCTCGGCGTAGGACTGGGGGCGGTCGGACGCCTGGTTCATGGCATGTCTCCGGATGCGGCGGCCGGCGCGCGGAGCGCCGACGCCGGAGGTTGATGTCTGTAGACGAGGGGCAGCCCCGGGTCGTGCAGCGGGTCTCCCGCCTTGAGCCGGCCCGCGAGGCGCTTCCAGATGGTCTCGCCCTCGATGCCGATGCCCTCGACGCCGTCCGACGGCAACGGCGCGTAGACCGCGTCCTCGCCGAAGAAGCGCAGCGAGACGGTGCGCCGCCGGGTGTTCGGGCGGGTGGGCGCGCCGCCATGCAGCATGGCGGGATGGAACACCACGATGTCGCCCGGGCTGACCGCCCAGCCGAGGATGGGCCAGTTCTCCCGCGCCCGCTCGATGTCGGGCAGCGGCGGCATGGCGTCGCCGGCGTAGAGCGGCTCGGTGTCGTCCTCGGGATTGAAGGTGCTGCCGTTGTAGAGCGGGCCGCGGTGGGAGGCGCGGACGAACTCCAGGCTGTTCTCCCGCGGCGTCTCCTCCAGGGTGATCCAGACCACCGCCAGCATCTCGCCGGCGACCGGCAGGTAGGAGGAATCCTGGTGCCACGGCGTGCGCCGTGCTTCGCCGCCTTCCTTCAGCAGCACCTGCTCGTAGAGGAACCAGACGTCGGTGCCGCCCCACAGGTCTGACAGGATCGGGCCGAGCGCGCTGCGGGTCAGCAGCGGCCAGTACGGGCTGTCCGGCTCTAGGGTCCCCGGATTGTTGATGTCCTGGTAGAAGCGGCCCGGATGCATCCTGGTCGGCTGGAACTGCACGGCGTTGGCGCTGGCATGGCGGATGTTCCAGTCGAAACAGGCCTCCACCATGGCGAGGTCCGGTCGGGACAAGGCGCCGGCGAGCGGCACCACGCCGTCGCGCCGCAGCCTTTCACCCGGTTCTAGTTCGTCCACCTGCGCCTCCCCGCGTCAGTGCATGACAATTGTCAGGTAGAATCATAGTCGATAACGGGGAGGTGGGGCAATCTCCGCCTCCCCGTGCGACGTCAGCCGGTCTGGCTCTGCCCGTGGGCGTGCTGTGCGGCGATGTAGCCGAAGGCGATGCACGGCCCGATGGTGCCGCCGGCGCCGTAATAGGCCTCCCGCGAAGGCGCGGCGATGCAGTTGCCGGCGCCGTAGAGGCCGGCGATGGGCGTGCCGTCCGGCGCCAGCACCTGGGCATGCTCGTTGATCCGCGGCCCGCCGCTGGTATCGAGCGCGCCCGCCGCCAGGATGATGGCGTAATACGGACCTTCCGGGCGGAACGGGTGCATGGTGGGGTTGGGCAGGTCGTTGGGCTTCTCCGTGCTGCCTTCGCGCATCACCGAGAAGAATGCCTGCCAGGCCCGGTCGTAGGACTGGTCGCCGCGCTTGAAGTCCGGATCCTTGCCGGCCTTGGCGTAGGCGTTGAACTTGTCCAGCGTCTCCTTCAGTGTCTTCGGAAAGTCGTCGGCGAGCGCCACCATGCCGTCCTTGTCCTTGAGCGTATCGAGCCGATTGGCCAGGTTGGCGGCGAGCTCGTCCATGTCGGCCCCCTGGATCACGTAGGGGCCGAGGTCGGACGGGTCGGGGATCGGGAAGGCGCCGCCGAAGGCGTCCAGCGACCGGCCGTCGAAGATCATGAACAGCAGTTCGTTGGCATAGTCCTCGTGGACCGGGTCGAAATAGAAGTGGACCTCGGTGCGGTCGTTGTAGTCGCGCTTCTCGTTCACCACCCGGCGGCCGTACTTGTTGACCAGGAACATGGAGTCGGCCGGCACGAAGAACACGCCCTGGGGCAGCACCCGGTTCTCCAGCGCCTGCTCGAAAACGATCTGGGTCCGCCATGCGGTGCCCATGGCGCCCATGGCGGCGCCGGCGCTCTGGGCAATGCCGATGAAGTCGCCGGTGGAGCCGGGCATGGCGCACGAGCCCCACAGCCCCTTCTGGTGCAGGTGCACGAGGTCGACATTGTGGGCGTAGCCGCCGGTGGCGAAGATCACGCCCTTGCGCGCCCGGATGCGGACCGTCTTGCCGTCGGCCTCGGCCTCGACCCCCACGACGCGGTCGCCGTCCTTGACCGCCGAGACCACCTTGTGCTCGGTCAGGATCGGCACGTCCTGCTTCCGGAGCCACGCCTCGACGTGGCCGATCAGGTTGGTGCCGTCGCCGATGGTGCCGACCATGATCTTGCCGCTGTCGTCGAGGGTGACGACGGATCGGCCCTGGGGCGCCTTGTTCTCCGGCAGGTGGTCGGCGTAGTCGGGGGACGGCTTGCCGCCTACCAGGAAGGTGCCGAACTGCACCGCGCCGATGTTGCCGAGATGGTCGATGGCCTTGGCGCCGTTGTCGTAGAACGCCTCGATCAGCTTGTAGGACGCCTCGTCGAGGCCGAGCGTGGGGCTGTTGGGCGTATAGCGCTGCGGATAGGAGTAGCGGACCATGTACTTCATGCAGTCCGCCTTGGGGTCGGTCTTGCCGGCGGCGCGCATCTGCGAGTTGTTGGGCACCCAGGCGACGCCGCCCGACTTGTTGGTGGTGCCGCCCAGGATCGGCTCCTTCTCGATCAGCACCACCTTGTTGCCCAGGCTCGCCGAGGTGGCGGCCGCCGAGCAGGCCGCGGCGCCGCTGCCGACGACGACGATGTCCGCCTCGCGGTCCCAGGACGGGTCCTGGGCGCGGGCCGGCCGCGCGCCGGCCATCCCGAGGGTCGCCGCTCCGGCAGCGGCGACGCCGGCGCCGGCCAGGATCTGCCGGCGGCTGATTTTGGAAGGATCCCTCTCCGCCACTTCACGTCTCCCCATGTTTATGCTTTTTCTGCATGACAGATGTCAGTTCGGGATGATACCGTTTACCTGACAAATGTCACGTACCAATGACGG
>WGNW01000008.1 GCA_016124315.1 Alphaproteobacteria bacterium | reverse complement strand
GGCGGGCGCGCGGATCTCCGCGGGGAAGTCCGGGAAGGTCGCCAGATCGCTGCCCATCAGCGCCGTGGAATGGGTGAACTGCGTGCCCGTCAGCTGCATGCCGTCGCCGGAGTCGCCGGCGAAGCGGATTACGACGGATTCAACGGTCGCCGGGGCGCGCTTATCCGCGCCGGCGGTCGGCTTTTGAGCGAGATTGGTTGCCATCTTCTCCCAGCCCCATCCTTTCGGGGTCGAATTTTCGGCAGACGTGCTTAAACGCCCGCTGTCACACGGCTTACATACTACCACGCGCACCTTGCGGCAAGGCGAACTGTGCCCTGCGCCATCGGGTTTGCCAGCGTGATATCTAATCGGCGGCGAGAAAAATTTCAATCCGGAATGTAGAATATTTTATACAACACGTTATTAGTGTTGAAATAGCCTATCCTATTGCAGTGCAGCGAGAAGTCCGCGCGAGCCGGCTTCGATGAGGTCCAGCACCGCGTCGAAGCCGCCTTCCAGGTAGGGGTCCGGCACGTCACGGCCCGCCTCTCCCGGCGCGTAATCGAGGAACAGCCGCGGACGGGTATCGCCGGCGCCCGCCAGCCGCTGCAGCACGGCAAGGTTGCGGTGGTCCATGGCGAGCACGTGCTCGAAACGGCGTAGGTCGTTCCGGGTCACCTGCCGGGCGCGCAGTCCGGAGATGTCGATGCCGCGCCGGGCGGCGGCGGCGACGGCGCGCGGGTCCGGCGGCTTACCGATGTGCCAGCTGCCCGTGCCGGCGGAATCGACGAGAAAGCGGCCGGCGAGGCCGGCTTCCGCGGCCATCGCCCGGAACACGCCCTCGGCCGTCGGCGAGCGGCAGATATTGCCGAGGCAGACGAACAGCACGCTGGTCCGGCCCATGGAATGCTTCGCGGAAATGCGCCGGGCTACAGCTTCAGCGCCACGGTCAGGCCGTCGCCGATGCCCAGCATCACCGCCATCACCCGGCCGTCGTCGCGGATCTTGTCGTTGAGCGCCTTGAGCGCCGTGGTGCTCTCGTCGGTCTTGTCCGGATCGGTCACGCTGCCGCCCCACAGCACGTTGTCGATCAGGACCAGGCCGCCGGGGCGCAGCAGCACCAGCCCGCGCTCGTAGTAGTTGTCGTAGCCGGTCTTGTCGGCGTCGATGAACATCATGTCGAAGGCGCCCGACTGGCCGGCGTCGATCAGTTCGTCCAGCGTCTTCGTCGCCGGGCTGATGCGCAGGTCGATGCGGTCGGCGACGCCGGCCTCTTCCCAGTACTTCCGGCCGATCGCCGTCCACTCCTCGCTGACGTCGCAGGCGACAACCTTGCCGTCCGCCGGCAGCGCTTGCGCCACGACGAGGGCGCTGTAGCCGGTGAAGGTGCCCACCTCCAGCGTCCGCCTCGCGCCGACGGCGCGTGCCAGGATCTGCATCAGCTTGCCCTGGTCGCGGGAAATCTGCATGCCGGCCCACTGGCCGGTGGCCTCGGTCGTCTCCTCGCGCAGCCGCTCCAGCAGCGGGTCCGGCGGCGCCGAATGCTCGACGATGTAGTCGTAGAGGTTGTCGCTCAGGAAACTGCGTCTGGACATCCGGCCCTCCCGGTCGAGATCATGGTCCTAACCTAGCTGAGCGTGGGAGGGAGACCATGGAAAAACTCGCGGGCGATGCACGGGCGAAGGCGCTGGCCGGCCTGGCCGGCTGGACCGAGGTCGAAGGGCGCGACGCCATCGCCAAGACGTTCAGGTTCGAGGACTTCAACGCGGCCTTCGGCTTCATGGCGCGCGTCGCCCTGGCGGCCGAGAAGGCCGACCACCATCCCGAATGGTTCAACGTCTACAACCGGGTCGAGGTGACCCTGTCGACCCACGACGCCGGCGGCCTGACCGAGAAGGACGTCGCGCTGGCGGCGTTCATGGACAAGGCGGCCACCTAGCCGGCCGCGCGCCGATCGGGCGTTCTCAATGGCTGCCGTAGGTCGTGCAGTCGACGCTCACATTGGCCTTGTGGCCGGCGGTCGGATCCCAGTTCGTGCACGAGCAGGTCAAATACTCCCGGGGAGTATAGGGCTCGCGCATGTCGGCTGTGCAGGTTACCTTGTTGGTGCTCGTCCAGCAGTTCTGGTCGTCCGGAACGTCCTTGTAGGCCTTGCCGTTGAAGCATCTTCCCCGGAACTCCTTGGTCTTGAGTTTCGGGAGGTGGTAGGTGTTCTTGCACTTGGTGCCGATCTGACAGTCGATGTCGGTAATGGCGTGAGCCTGCCCCGTCCACACCAGGCCCGCTCCGAGCAGCACGCCGACGGCGACCATTGTCCTGGCGGCGGCGGCCATCGAGCGGTTCGTGGCAATCATGCGGGCCATCCCGGGCCTCCTTCTCTGCGGCGGCGTATCACGGTCGCGGCGACAGGCTTCGGGACGCGCCGCGATCCCGACCCGGAACAATGCTAGGTATCCCGAAACCTTTGATCAATTACCTCGCAGATAATGCTCGCGAAGGATGGCCGCCGTCCGGCGCTCCATCGCCGCGCGCGCCCGGTGCGGAATGCGGCTACTTGGCTTCCTGAAGATCGCAGGGCCGTTCCTTGGCCGACATCTGGTTGATCACCAGGGTGCTGTTGTTGGGCATGGTGATGGTCTTGCCGTTGCACGACCCGAAATACAGGTCGACGTCGTTGCCGTTACCGGCGCCGCAGAGCCGTTGCTGGTTGGTCACGTCCCTGACGATGATCTGGCACCTTCCTTGGCCGTTGCCGGTGCAGCCGATGCTCTCCTTGGTAAACGGCTTCACGGTCTTCTCTTTTTCCTTGACCGTGCACCATGCGTCGGCGCCCCGGAACACGCGGATGTTGAGCTTGGACTGGCTCTGGTTGTCGATGGTGAACCGGCTGGTCGCCTGCGCGCCGGTCTGCGCGAGGCCGACGGCGATGCCCAGCGCGATGCCGAGAGTGGTGATCCGCCTCATCGTGGTCCTCCTGGTTGCGCCCCGATCCGCGGTCGTGCTGATGCGGAGCTGCGTGGCACGTGCCGCCCGGGCGCGGGCCGGGCATCGCGGATCAACGCAGACGGTCGGCGCCGGCACAGGGGCGAGCCTCTACATGTGACCGTCGTTTTCCCGCCATGCAAGCCGGAGGCGGGCAGGAGCGCGATTCTATTACCAGGGAGGTAGGGTCGGCCGCCCGGCGCTTCATCGCCACCGGTTCCGTTCACCGTCCGGTCGCCCGGGTTCACCACCAGATCCGGCGCGGCGGCAAAGCCTGGCCGAAATCCGCGACAGGGGCGAGGCCGTCACGACGGATCGGTCAGGGTCAGCGTCGTGTCCCAGCCCTTTTGGTTGGGTTGCCAGGATTTCTCGCAGGTGTAGGAAATGCCGCCTTCCTCTGAATTGAGTGTGGCCTCGCCCGCGGTGGAGGATTTGCCCGTGTCCGTCGAGCAGGACCAATTTTTCCAGGTCGACTGGTAGTTCAGCTTGTAGTTGTTGACGACGTAAACGCACTTCAGTTCGTTTTGGCCTGAGACGATTTGCGGGCCGCTGTCTCCCGCGACCACTTTCACCACATACAACTCGAACTGCGTGTTCCCCTCTTTCCCGACCCTGTCGCCCAGGGTGGCCTTTTCACCCGGCTTCAGGGTGATTTCCTCTTGCTTCTTTTTTTCCCGTCCTTTGGGCCACACGCCGAACTGAACGGTTCGCGTGATGGATGTCTTGTTGACGATATGGGTATCGGCTTTCGTATTGTCCCAGGACGCATTGCGGGCGCGCGCGGTATCGTTGCAATTGCCTGCCATGGCGGGTCCGGCTGCCATCGACAGCATGACTCCCGCCGCGACCGCCGCCGCCTGCCCGCCTTTCAAGAACTGTCTTGTCGCCACCGTCAGCCTCCTCCTGCCTCCATGAAATCGGACTTGCCCCGGAAGACATCGTGTTGCGGTTTTGCCGATCTCGCCGGCCCCACGCGCGGGCGCGAGCCCTAAGGGTGACGGTCGTTCCCCCGCCATGCAAGCCGGGCGCGGGCAAGAGCGCGATTCTATTACCAGGGAGGTAGGGTCGGCCGCCCGGCGCGGACCGAAGTCCGCCGCCGGGGTCCGGTCCTAGGGGGCCGTCACTTCGGCGCCATGCGCAGCGCGCCGTCGAGCCGGATGGTCTCGCCGTTGACCATGACGTTGTCGCAGATGAACAGCACCGTCTTGGCGTATTCGTTCGGGTCGCCGAGGCGCGACGGGAACGGCACCGAGGCGCCGAGCGCCTCCTGCACCGGCTCCGGCAGGCCCTTGAGCATCGGCGTGATGAACAGGCCCGGCGCGATGGTGCAGCAGCGTACGCCGTCGCGCGACAGGTCGCGGGCGACGGTGAGCGTCATGGAGACCACGCCGCCCTTGGACGAGGCGTAGGCCACCTGGCCGATCTGGCCCTCGTAGGCCGCGACCGAGGCGGTGTTGACGATCACGCCGCGCTCGCCGTCGGCCAGCGGCGCCATCTGGGTCATGCGCGCCGCCGTCAGGCGGATGCAGTTGAACGTGCCGATCAGGTTGATGTTGATGACCTTGGCGAACACCGCCAGCGAATGGGGCTCGCCCTTGGAGACGGTCTTGCCCGCGTCGGCGACGCCGGCGCAGTTGACGAGGATGCGGGCGTCCTGGCCGTTGGCGGCCTTGCCCTTGTCGAGGCCGGCGATGACGCTCTCCTCGCTGGTGACGTCGACCTTGGCGAAGGTGCAGCCCATTTCCCTGGCGGCGGCCTCCCCGGCCTCCTCGTTCACGTCGAAAATGGTGACCTTCGCGCCCTTGGCCAGCAGCGCTTCCGCCGTGGCCCTGCCCAGGCCCGACGCGCCGCCCGTGACGATGGCGGCAACACCATTCACATCCATTCTCTCATCCTCTTTTTTTGATTGGGTTCCTTAGACGGGTGGCCGATGTAGCATACGCCTCCCGTCGAGTCGAGCGACCGCGGTCAGCGCTTTCCGGCCCGCGCCAGCTGCCGTTCGCGCCGGGTGATGTAGAAGGTCGAGGCCACCAGAATGAGCGCGCCGACGCCGGTCCAGACGTCCGGCACCTCGCTGAAGATCAGGAAGCCGGCGGTGGTCGAGAACAGCAGCCGGGAATAGTCGAAGGGCGCCATGGCCGATGCCTCGGCCAGCCGGTAGCCGCGCACCATGCAGGTCTGCAGCACCGTGGCGGACACCGCGACGCCGAGCAGCAGCAGCAGCTCGCGCCCGCTCGGCGTCTGCCATTCCAGCGCCGCCGGCACCGACAGCACCACCGTCTGGCCCAGCACGGCGTAGAAGATCAGCGTCTCGGTGCGGTCGGTGCGGGTGAGCAGCTTGACCATGACGATGTTGGAGGCGGCCAGCAGCGCCGCGCCCACCGCCACCAGCGCCGATGGGTCCATGGACGGGCCGGGCCGCACCACGATCAGTACGCCGACGAAGCCGGCCAGCGTCGCCGCCGAGCGGTAGAGCCGGATCCGCTCGCCCAGGATCAGCGCCGCCAGCACCAGCATGAACAGCGGCCGGGAGAACAGGATGGAGGTGACCTGCGCCAGCGGCAGGTGGACGAAGGAGTAGAAGCCGGCCAGCAGGATGATGCCCGAGCTGGAGGCGCGCAGCAGCTGCAGGCGGGGCTGGCGCGACGCGAACCCGGCCGGCCCGGCGCGCCACATGATCGGCGCCATGATCAGCAGGCCGAACACGCCGCGGAAGAAGGCGATCATGGTGGGCGGCAGGGTCTGGCCGGTCAGCTTCACCAGGCTCATCACCACCGCGTTCATCAGCGCGGCGCCGAGGATCCACACCGCGCCGCGCAGGTTGTCGCGGGCCTGGTTGGGCCGCGGCGGCGGCGGCTCGACCCCGGGCACGGCCTACGCCGCCGGCTCGGGCGCGGCCGGCGCCCGGCGCGCCGCCGCCTTCAGCCGCGCCTCCCGGCGGGCGATGTAGACGGTGCTGCACAGGATGATCGCCGCGCCCAGCCAAGTGACCGGATGCGGCCGTTCGCCGAACAGCGCCACCCCCAGCAGGGTGACGAACACCAGCCGCATGAAGTCCATGGGCAGCACCGCGCCGGCGTCGGCCAGGGTCAGCGCGCGGGTGAGGAACGCCTGCGAGACCGTGGAGATCACGCCCACCGCCGCCAGGATGCCCAGATTGTGCCAGGTCATCGGCTGCCAGTGCTGCAGCGCCAGGGCGAAGGCGATCGGCAGGCACAGCATGTTGCCGTAGAAGATGATGGTCGGCGTGGATTCGCTGGACGAGAGCTTCTTGACGCTGAGCAGCGCGCTCGCCATGCCCACCGCGCCCGCCACCGCCGCCAGGATGCCCAGGTCGACGTGCTGGACGCCGGGGCGCACCACCACCAGCATGCCGAGGAAGCCCACCGCCACCGCCGTCAGCCGCCGCCGGTGCAGCGTCTCGCCGAGGATCAGCGCCGCGCCCACCGTGGCGAACAGCGGCGCCGAATAGTTGATCGCCATGGCCTGGGCCAGCGGCACGTGGGCGATGGAGTAGAAGATGCCGGTCATCGCCAGCAGGCCCGAGGCGCTGCGCACGAAATGCATCGGCAGCCGCCTGGTGCGCAGGCTGGCGAAGCCCCTGCGTGCGAACAGCGGCAGCAGCACCGCGGCGCCCAGCAGCGAGCGCCAGAACACCATGTAGAGCGGGTGCATGGTCTCGGCCCCGTAGCGCAGCACCGCCCACAGCACCGAGATGGAGGCGCTGGCGCAGATCATCAGCAGGGCGGCCTGGACCGTCCGGGTGGGAGCGGCGATTTTCAGCATAGGCGCAGGTTATGGCGAACGCGACGCGGTGCCAAGAGGCGGTGGCCCGCGCCGCCGATTTCAGCGCCGGCCGCTGCCGCCCTGGGAAAGTCGCTGGGCATTCGCCGGGGCGATTGAGCCGCGGCCCGAATGCGGTCTTAAATGCGCTGTAGCCGTACCAAGGGTTGGGAAGCGGAGGAGCAAGCGATGGCGACACCCAAGAACACGATCTGCCTGTGGTTCGACAGCGAGGCCGAGGCGGCGGCCCGGTTCTATGCCGACACCTTTCCGGACAGCGCGGTCCACGCCGTCCACCGCGCCCCCGGCGACTTTCCGTCGGGCCGGGCGGGTGACGTGCTGACGGTGGAGTTCACCGTCTGCGGCATTCCCTGCCTCGGCCTCAACGGCGGCCCGGCCTTCCGGCACAGCGAGGCGTTCTCGTTCCAGATCGCCACCGACGACCAGGCGGAAACCGACCGCTACTGGAACGCCATCGTCGGCAATGGCGGCGAGGAAAGCGCCTGCGGCTGGTGCAAGGACAGGTGGGGCCTGTCGTGGCAGATCACGCCCCGGGTGCTGACCGAGGCGCTGGCCGCCGGCGGCGACGAAGCCCAGCGCGCCTTCGCCGCCATGATGGACATGCGCAAGATCGACGTCGCCAGGATCGAGGCGGCGCGGCGGGGGTGATGGGAGGGGAGGGTGTCGGCTTTCGAGCGAGGCTGTGTGGACCTTGCCGATCGAGCAACATTTCCACTAACTTTGCAATCGTCTGGGCACCAGGAGTCGGGCTCCATGCTGAAATTTCACCTCCATATTGTGTTCAGCCTTCTGACAAGCCTTTTATTAGGTTCAGCGCCAAGAGCCTTGGCGGAAGAGATAGGCGACCTTTTCTGCCGCAATGGCGGCTTCCCCATGGAGAACGCAGATTTTGGTGTGGCGACAATTGTGGGGCAAGGCAGAGCCTATTTAAAAACTGACATGTACGGATGCCCTAATGACGGGGAACTATCCGGATAACGTACCAATCGAATCGGCAAGTTTTCTATGAGCACCAAACCCACTGAAATCGTTGAGGAAATCGAGGTTACGCCCGAGATGATTGAGGCTGGAGCACTTGCTCTGTCTAGGTTTACGAACTGGACTGAAAGTCTGGAGGAAGGGGCGGCCCGGATTTATCGGACCATGGCCAGCCTGGATCGAAAGTGTGGTTGACGCCTCGGGCCTGAGCCCATGTGTTCCCGCAGATCGATTGTAGGAGATTAAAGTAGCACTGGGCGGCCCATTCAAATTGCGGGCGATGGCCTGTTTTGCGGATTACGATTCCGTTTAGAACAAAGGGGTGCTCTTCCGGGTATCCTTTGGAGACGCCCAAATCGTAAAGCTCTTGATAAGAGGCGTTGGTGGAGAGCGACTGGACCCAGTTGCAGACTGGTTGCTGCTCGAACGATGATGTATCGACGTTGTGGGCCATTTCGTTGCGGACTTTGACAATCCTGTCGATATCTCCGTAGTGCTGGCTATCGACTATATGCATCATATAGGCCAACTGGAGTTTCGGTTTGAACGCGCCGATGGGGGCGCCGGGGCGGAAGAGTTCGTTCTCGATTTTTTCGTCGTCTCGGAGCGATAAGGTTAGGCAGGCCGTAAGTTGGTTTTCCACCAACGCGCCATACATAATGGCACTTACGCGGTCAGGTGCGTTGGGATGGGCCTCTAGGGTAACCTTGATCTCATGTGCGAGGTTGCCGAGATTGAGCTTCCGCATGGAGCATGCCTCAGGTGGCTAAGGACGAAGATACATTTGACGAAGCCGAGCAGCGCAAGCGCGATGAACTGCTGCTGAAGCTTCTGAAAACCCCGCCTGAACAGCGTCCCAAGCGGGAGCGTCCGGGGTCGCCCGGCAAAAAAGCAGACTAAAACCGCCTCTTCATTGGTTTCGATGGAATTACGGTGACAGTTTACGTAATTGTTTTGGTTGAGCAAATGGCCTGCGACCAGTGATGCTTATAATATAGATAACGCATTTAGTAAACTGTCACCGTAATTGGTCACCGTAATTGGTAATTGGGGATCCGTCTCGCCGCGCGAAGACCGCCGGACCGATGGCTTCAGCGCCCATACCATGCCGGCCACCGTCTTCCCGCCCGGGCACGGACCCCGGAACAAGTCCGGGGTGACACCCAGGGGAAGGCAACTGAAATTCCCCAGACTCTAGCTCGGCGGCATACTTCCTTCCCACCGAACCCGATTGAAGCCGGTGTCCCCTATCCCTGCATGCGCGCGCGGATCTTTCCCATGAGGGAGCGCGCGTCGAATTCTTCGTCGCCCTCGTAGCGCGGGGCGTATTTGGCGTAGGCGGCGCTGATCTCCTCGTAGCGGTCGGTGATGCGCTTCATGTTGTAGGCGTGGGAGACCACATAGAATTCGCCTGCCTTCAGCTGCGGGAAGGCGATGCCCGTATAGCGGTCGGTGTCCATGGTGAGGCCCTTGCCGAACGGGTCGGTCATCTCCGAGGACACGAAGCCGGGCACCACGAAGGCCACCTCGATGAAGTCCGGCACTTCCTCGCGCAGCGCGTCGGTCATGGCGTGGAGCGCATGCTTCGACGCCTCGTAGGTGCCGGCCATGAAGACGAAATTGGCCAGGCTGTTCTCGGAGCCCACATTGTAGATCGCCGCCGGCGTGCCCTGTTCGATGAACCGCTGGCCGAACACGTGGCAGCTGTTCCAGGCGCCGAAATAGTTGATCCGCATGATGCGTTCCACTTCTTCCGGCGCGGTGCTTATGACCGGCGTGGGCCTCTGCGCGACGCCCGCATTGTTCATGACGACGTCGGCGCGGCCCCATCTTTCCCAGGCGAAATCGGCGAGCGCCTCGACCTGGGCAAGGTCCGACACGTCGCACGCCGTGCCGGCCGCCTGGTAGCCCATGCCGCCGAGCGCCGCGACCGCCTCGTCGACCTTGTGCTTGCGGCGGCCGGCGATCACCAGCTTCGCGCCGTCTTCGCCGAAGCGCTTGGCGAAGGAGAACCCGATGCCCGTGGCGCCGCCGGTGATGACGACGACCTTGTCCCGATACGTTTCCAAAGCGCTTGCTCTCCCCGGTTCACAGTCAGACTTCCCGCGTCCAGCCTCTAGGAAAAGCAAGGGCGAAACAAGCGACAGGCCGCGCGGCGATCTGACCGTCCGCCCCGCGCCCCCCTATGCGCCCTGGATCCCGGCGTTGGGACGTCCTTCTTGTTGCGCGCGGCGGCGGATACATGATGATACAAGATGATGTTCGAATACCGGTTCTATGAATGCACGCCCGGCCGCCTCGCGCAGGAGGTGGCGCGCATGCGCGAGGTCTCGATCGACCCGTGGCCCGGCGCCGACGGGGGCCGCGACGGCGAAAGCCTGTTCGACCGCTTCGGCATCCCGCGCCCGCTCGGCGCCTGGACCTCGGTCGCCGGGCGGCGGCAGCCCATGTTCGGCTATCTGCTGCACTGGGAGTCGCTCGACGAGCGCGACCGCGCCTTCCCTGCCTTCTGGGTCAGTCCCGAATGGGCCGAGGTGCGCGAGCGCACCAATGACGGCCACCCCATGGTCGACAGCATCGAGGACTGGCTGCTCGCCCCCAGCGCCGCCTGGGACCGGTCCGGCGGCTTCGGCGAAGAGCGCCACGGCGGCCTGCACGAAATGCGCATCCACCATTGCCGGGCCGGTTACGACGCGGACGTGGCCGACTATCTCGCCGAGATCGAGCACCGCCAGATGGAAGTGCTGGGCGGCCGCGTGCTCGGCGTCTTCAACGTGGTGATCGGGCCGGACATGCCGGCGATCGTCAGCTTCATCGCCTGGCCCGACTTCGCCACCCAGCGGCGCGCCGCCGAGCGGCTGGACGTGGAGCCGCGGGTGCACGCGCGCCGGCGCCGGTGGCAGGAGCAATATGGCGTGTCGCTGATCCGCTCGGTCGAGCAGACGCTGCTCGCCCCGCTCGACTATGGCCTGCCCCGCAGCAATTTCGGCATCGCGCCATGATGGACGCGCCGCGGGACTATTACGAGCTGCGTCTCTACCGCTGCGTGCCGGGCCGGCTGCCGGACCTGCACCACCGCATGGGCTACGAGCTGCCGCACCTGTTCGAGCGCCACGGCGTCTCCCGGCCCCTGGCCTATTGGGACGGCCATGCGGGCGCGCTCGGCCCGCTCTATTGCTACATGCTGAAATGGCACAGCCTCGACGAGCGCTTCCGCACCTTCGGCGGCTTCTACGGCGACCCGGAATGGCTGGCGCAGCGCGACGCAAGCAATTGCGGCGAGCCGATGATCGACCGGTTCGACCTGATGCTGCTGCGGCCCTCGCCCCACTGGGAGGCGCTCAAGACCCCGGGCGAGCCGCAGCCGGTGGGCGGCATCCACGAACTGCGCCTGCAGCAGCTCTCGACCCGCGACGCCGCCGAAGCCGGGCGGGTGCTGGCCGAGGTCGACCTGCCCTACCTGCGCGACCGCGGCGCCACCCTGCTGGGCCTGTTCATGGTCTGGTACGGCTGGAAGACGCCGCAGGCGGTGATCCTGCAGGCCTGGCCCGACCTCGAGACCCGCGAGGCCGCCCTGTGGGAGATGGAAACCGACCCCGCCCTGCAGGCTGTCCGCAAGGCCGAGCGCGACCGCCACGGCGGCCCGCTGCTGGGCATCGCCGACACCCACCTGATGCGCCCCGCGCCCTACGGCGTCGCCCGGCACAACCTTGCGCCCCAGCCTTAGGGTGGCGTTCGGGCGACGGTGGCGGTCCGGACCGAGGAACAGGTGGTCAACGGCCGTAGCGGCCATTGTTTCCGGCCTGTAGGCTGGGCCCTTGGATTTCCGCGACAGTTTACGCGGGCCGACGCAGCGCTTCTCTTTGGACATGGCGCGGCTGCGTTCGAGGAGCTGGATGCTGTGCCTACTGTGTTCAAACGCGTAAACGACGTGCTGGGAATGATTTCTGTCGCGGCGCTTGTGGCGCACTTCTTCCTGAGCATTTTCGGCGGGCTTCACTTCGACATCTATCACGTCGTTCTACCCGGTTACGTTCCGGCGAGGATGGGGTTTGGGCGTACTGCCGGCCACCTGACCTACGTTGCGCCGCGCATCAAGACGCTGGACGACTGGTCGCACTACGTACTGGTCAGTTCCGGCGCGCTTTGGCTGCTGACCCGATGGCTCATCAAGCGATCCAACGCGAGCAATCTCTAATTGGCTGCGATCCTGTGTGGATCATGATTCCTGGGCCACCTTCATCTGGGGCTGGAGAGCGCCGGCCTGCTATTCCTTGCGCTGGAAGCGGGCGACGAAGGACTGGCCGGCGAGGGCGATCAGGTCGCCCGTCTCGTTCCAGATGCGGGTCTGGCCGTGGCCGATGCCGGCGCCCAGGCCGGCGAGGCCGAACTCGAACAGCAGCCATGCCGACGGGGCGCGCGAGACCATGCGCACCGTGTTGTCGAGGCTGGAGACGCCGGCGAAGTCGCCGAACAGGTCGTACATCACCGACGGCAGGCAGTCGGCCATGATGGCGATGGCGCCTGCCGTGACCGGCGCGGAGATCATCCGCCCCCAGACCCGGACGCGGCCGGTCGCGGCGGCCGCCGCGTCGGAGGCGGGGCCGAACCGGCCGTCGACGGTCCGGAACTCCATCTCGTCGGTGATGCGGCCGGCCCGCTGGGCGAAACCGGGGACCGGCGCGCAGGCGCCGGGCGGCGGCACGTCTGGGCGATGGAGCCAGACGGCGTCGCGGCTGCCGTCGCGCGCGCCCAGGGCCGCATCGACGATGGCGACGAGGGAGTCGCCGTCGCGCAGCGTGGCGCGGGCCTGGGAGATGCTGCCGCCGCGCGCCAGTTCTTCCACGCTCATGGTCATGACGGCGGGCGGCTTCGCGGTGGAGATGAAATGGGCCGTCGCCCAGATCAGCGGGCGCCCGGTTTCCGTCTCCATCGCCTCGATGCCGCCCGCGAGGCCCGCGCCGCCCCAGAAATTTCCCCGGCGCGAGGCGACCCGCGCCGTCACCGGAAAGCTCCACATCCCCGGCCCGGCCTGTTGGAGCTGCATGAGCTGCCGCAGCGGGTTCGTCCGTTCCTCGTTCATCACGTGCATGTTCCTCGCCTCCCCGGTCGGTCGCGCCCGCCCGGCGCCGGGCAGGCAGTCCGCAGGTTGCCCGAGTGGGTGCACCGCGAGCAAGGCGGGCGCCACCCGGCTTTCGTTTCCCGGGATGCACCATCGCGGGCCGCACCGCTGTCCCCGCTCGCATCGAGTGCCGCGCAGCGGCGTATCGAGATGCCGGGCCTCGATACGATTTGCCGCTTCGCGCCAAATCACTCGGCCTGAGCGGCGTCGGGAAAGGAACGGGCCGCCGAATTTGCCCTTGCGCGCCGCGGCCTATATAAGCCGCGGATTCCCCTGGCGGGCGGAACGGAGCGCATGCGAGGCTATTTCGGCATCGGCGTCGAAGGCGGCGACAAGTCGGGCAATCTGGGCAACCTGATGCGCACGGCGCACGGGTTCGGCGCCAGCTTCCTGTTCACCGTCGGCCGCTTCACCAAGGACGACACCTTCTCGGACACCAGCCGCACCGACAAGGAGGTGCCGCTCTACGCCTTCGAGAGCGTGGACGACATCCGCCTGCCGCACCGCTGCGTGCTGGTGGGCGTGGAACTGACCGAGGACGCGACAGACCTGCCCAGCTTCGCCCATCCGCGCCAGGCCGCCTACGTGCTGGGGCCCGAGCGCGGCGCGCTGAGCGCGGAGATGCTCGTCCGCTGCGAGCACGTGATCCGCATCCCCACCCTGTTCTGCCTCAACCAGGCGACGGCGGGCGCGGTGGTGATGTACGACCGGGTCCGCATGCTGGGTCGCTGGCCGGCGCGGCCGGTCACGCCGCTGGCCGAGCCCGAGCCGCCGCTCGAGCACCGCTGGGGCGAGCCGGTCACCCGCCGCAAGGCCTGAGGGCCGCGGCTCGTCACGTATCTGTTCTCGTTGGAAAAAGGCGCGCACGCTTTGTATTCTGATCGCATGAAACCGTTGACGCTCCTGGCCGGGCTCGTGCTCGCGGCCATCGCCCTGCCGGCCGCCGCCGCCCAGCCCAAGCTGATCGGCACGTACACGGACTGGGACGCCTTCTCCCTCGGCCATGGCTCGACCGGGGAATGCTACGTCGTGACCATTCCGAAGAGCTTCAAGCCGGCCGATGCGAGCCACGGCAACGTCTACATCATGGTCAGCATCAAGCCGGCGAATAACGTGGCGGGCGAGTTCAGCCTGGCGGTCGGCTACGACCTCAAGCCCGGCTCGGACGTCACCCTGACCAGCGGCGGCTTCCGCGAGGTGCTGTTCGTCTCGGGCCGCGAGGCCTGGGCCTACGACGCGAAGGGCGACGCGCGGATCGTCGCCGCCATGAAGAACGGCCAGACGCTGTCGGCCAAGGCGATCTCCTCGCGCGGCAACAACACGTCCTACGAGTTCTCCCTCGCCGGGTTCAGCAACGCCTTCTCGGCGGCGTCGGGAGCGTGCGGCCGATGAACGTGATGCGCCCGCTTGATGCCGACGCCGCCGGCCGGACCAACCTCTCCGGCCTGTCCCGCGACGAACTGAAGGAGGCGCTGCGCGGCATCGGCGTGCCCGAGGCGCAGCTGCGCATGCGCGCCCAGCAGCTCTGGCACTGGATCTACAACCGCGGCGTCACCGATTTCGACGCCATGACCAACGTGTCGAAGGACATGCGGGCGGCGCTGGCCGGGGCCTGCGAGATCCGCCGTCCCGAGGTGACCGTGGCGCAGATCTCCGAGGACGGCACCCGCAAGTGGCTGATCCGCCTCGACGACGGCAACGAGGTCGAGGCCGTGTTCATCCCCGAGGAGGACCGCGGCACGCTGTGCGTGTCGTCCCAGGTGGGCTGCACCCTCACCTGCCGGTTCTGCCACACCGGCACCCAGAGGCTGGTGCGCAACCTGACCGCCGCCGAGATCGTCGGCCAGGTGCTGATCGCCCGCGATGCGCTGGGCGAATGGCCCAGCCCGGCCGACGGCCGGCTGCTGTCCAACATCGTGCTGATGGGGATGGGCGAGCCGCTCTACAATTTCGACAACGTCAAGGCGGCGATGAAGATCGTCATGGACGCCGAGGGCATCTCGCTGTCGCGGCGTCGCATCACCCTGTCGACCTCGGGCGTGGTGCCGATGATGCAGCGCTGCGGCGACGAGATCGGCGTCAACCTCGCCGTCTCGCTGCACGCGGTGCGCGACGAGGTGCGCAGCCGGATCATGCCGATCAACAACAAGTATCCGCTCGCCGAGCTGCTCGGCGCCTGCGCCTCCTATCCGGGCGCGTCGAACGCCAGGCGCATCACCTTCGAATACGCCATGCTCAAGGGCGTCAACGACAGCCTGGACGACGCCAAGGAACTTGTCCGGCTGCTGCGCGATTACGACATACCGGCCAAGGTCAACCTGATACCGTTCAACCCGTGGCCGGGCACCGAATTCGAGTGCTCCGACTGGGAGACGATCCGGGCGTTTTCGGAGCATGTTTTCAATGCCGGGATTTCGGCGCCGATCCGTATGCCGAGGGGAAGGGACATTATGGCGGCCTGCGGACAGCTCAAGTCTGCGTCGGAAAAGGCCAGGACGGCCGATCTGATGCGAGCAGGCGCCGGGGCCGCAACATAGGAGGGGTCAGCGATGCTTCCATTGAAACTCCTGCTGGGCGGGCTGATCAAGGAAGGGACGCTGAAAATCATAGACCACAGAGGCCGTGCATATGCATTCGGCAACGGCGCCGAGCCGTCGGTGACGCTGCGGCTGCACGACCGCCGGCTGCCGTGGAAGATGCTGCGCCACCCGTCGCTGGCTGTGGGCGAGGCCTACATGGACGGCCGGCTGACCATCGAGGGCGGCGACATCCTGCAGTTCCTCAACCTGGTGGCGGCGAATTCGGGGGGCGCCACCTACGACCGGATGCCGACACGGTTCCTGCGCGCCCTGCTGTGCCGGCTGAGGCAGGCCAACTCGGAGCGCCGCGCCCGCCGCAACGTCGCCCGGCACTACGAGTTCAAGACCGAGTTCTACGACCTGTTCCTGGACGGGAACCGGCAATATTCCTGCGGCTATTTCCGCAGCCCCAACGACAGCCTCGACCAGGCCCAGTGCAACAAGCTCGACCACATCGCCGGCAAGCTGCTGCTCGCGCCGCACCACCGGGTGCTCGACATCGGTTGCGGCTGGGGCACCCTGGCGCGGCACATCAACGCCGTCTCGGGCGCGAAGGTGACCGGCATCACCCTGTCCGAGGAGCAGTGCAACGCCGCCAACGCCATGGCGCAGGCCGAGGGCAGGCAGGGCGACATCGAGTTCCGCCTGGAGGACTACCGCAAGATCGCGGGTCCGTTCGACCGGGTCGTCTCGGTCGGCATGTTCGAGCATGTCGGCCTGCCCAACTACGACACCTATTTCCGCTGCATCAACGACCTGCTGACCGACGACGGCATCGCCATGGTGCACACCATCGGCCGCGCCGACGGGCCGGGCGTCACCAACGAGTGGACCGAGAAATACATCTTCCCCGGCGGCTACTCGCCGGCGCTCTCGGAGGTGATGCCTGCGGTGGAGCGCTCGGGCCTGTTCGTCAGCGACGTGGAGGTGTGGCGCACCCATTACGGCCGCACCACCGAGCACTGGTACCGGCGGTTCCAGCAGAACCGCGACAGGATCAGGGCGATGTACGACGAGCGGTTCTGCCGGATGTTCGAGTTCTTCCTGGCCGGCTGCGTGGGCAGCTTCGACTGGGGCGGCCTGGTGGTGTTCCAGATCCAGCTCGGCAAGAAGGTCGATTCCGTGCCGCTCACCCGGGACTACCTGTACGCGCAATAAGCCGCCGCTGCCGCACCGGCCATCTCCGACGCGTGCCCCTCCTCTGGTGTCATCCCCGACTTGTTCGGGGATCCGTGTCGACGCGCGATGAGCCGTGCCGGCATGGCACCGGCGTCTGAGCCCTCTGGCCAGCCGGTCCTCCTTGTGGAAAGACGGATCCCGGAACAGGTCCGGGATGACGGTCTTGGGTGGGCCCCGTGCCTTCCAGGGGTGGGCCGGATGACGGTCGGACGGGCCTGACGCATTATTGCCGGCACTCGTCTCCCCGTGCTTGTTCTCCCTTGCCCGGGCTGGTCCCCGCCTTCTCCTCCCGTGTCATCCCCGGCTTGTTCGGGAATCCGTGTCGACGCGCGACGATCATGGCCGGCATGGCATTGGCGTCGCCGCCCTGCGCCCCGCCCGTCTTCCCTGCGGAGAGACGGATCCCGGAACAGGTCCGGGATGACGAATAAGGGGATCACGCCCGGAGGATAGGCCCTACCCGACCAGCCTTTCGAACAGCCGCAGCTGCCCGGCCGTCGTCGCGTCCCAGCTGAAGCGTTCCGCGTAGGCGCGGGTGGCGGCGCGGTCGGGCGGGTCGGCGAACAGGCGGGCCAGGCCGTCGGCGATCGCCCGCGCGCTCCGCTCGTCGATCAGCACGCCGGCCTCGGGCGCCGCCACCACCTCGGCGGTGCCCCAGACGTCGGTGGCGACCACGGGCGTGCCGCAGGCCATCGCCTCGAGCAGCACGTTGGCCCAGCCTTCCCGGCTCGAGGCCAGCACCAGCGCGTCGGCGGCGGCGTAGAGCGCGGGCAGCTCGTCCTGCGACACCAGCCCGAGCAGCCGCGCCCGGCCGCCCAGCCCGGAAGCGGCGATGCGCGCCTCCAGCGCCGCCCGCTCCTCGCCCTCGCCGGCGATCAGCAGGGTAACGTCCGGCAGGGCGCGCAGGGCGTCGATCGCCAGGTGATGGCCCTTGCGCTCGACCAGCCCGCCCACCGAGACGACGACGCGGCCGTCGACGCCCCAGCGGGCGCGGGCGGCGGCGCGGTCGCTGGGGCGGAACAGCTCCAGGTCGACGCCGTTGCGCAGGGTGGTGATGGCGGCGGGCGGCACGCCCATGTCGATCAGCGGGCCCTGCAGCGCATCGCATACGGTGATCACGGCGTCGGCGTCCATGGCGGCCTGCCGGATCATCTCGAAGGGCTTGGGGAACTGGGGGATCAGGTTGAGGTCGGTGCCCCGCGCGGTGACGCAGACCGGAAGGCCCAGGGCGCGGGCCATGGCGACGGCCGCCACCCCGTCCGGATAGAAATAGTGGGCGTCGATCAGCTGGACGCCGCGCTCGCGCACCAGCCGCGCCACCGTCGGCCAGGCGCCCCGCCGCAGCAGCGCCGGCGCCAGTGTCATGCCGATCTTCGGGATCACCGGATAGCGCGGATGGAACACCTCGATGCCGTGCCGCTCCTCGCGGCGCGGCGCCCGGGCGTAGGCGGCGTAGCGGCCGAACCGGGGCGAGGCGAACGGGAACCACGGCACCGGCGCCACCACCGTCAGCGCGACCTCGCCGCTCGCCGCCAGGTGCCGCAGGCGGTTCTCCACGAAGATGCCGTGCACCGGCTGGGCCCGGTTGGGATAGAGGGTGGTGACGCTGAGCACGTTGATCACGGCGCCGCCCGCCCGGCGTCGTGCCGCAGGAAGCCCTGGAACATCAGCAGCAGCCAGAGGCTGCGGGAATGGTCGCGCAGGCCCGACTGGTGCTGGTCCAGCAGGCGCGTCACCGCCGCCGGCTCGACGTAGCCGGACCGGGCGAGCAGCGGCCCGGTCAGCGCCTCGCGCACGGTCTCCCGCAGCGGGCCGCGGAACCACGGCCCGATGGGCGCGGAAAACCCCTGCTTGGGGCGGTAGAGCAGGTCGCGGGGCACGAACGGCTCCATCGCCCGCTTCAGCACCGCCTTCTTCTCGCCGCCGGCGATCTTCACCGCGGCGGGCAGGTTCAGCCCCCAGTCGAGCAGCCGGTGGTCGAGGAACGGCGCGCGCACCTCCAGGCCGTGGGCCATGCTGGCGCGGTCCACCTTCACCAGGATGTCGCCCGGCAGCCAGGTCTTGATGTCGGCGTACTGGGCCTGCTTCAGCGGGTCGGCGCCGGCAGCCGCCTGCCAGTGGGGCCGCAGCGCCTCGACCGCGTGGTAGCCGCCCAGCGCCCGCCGGAGGTCGCCGCCCAGCAGGCTGCGCCGGTCGCGGTCTGGCATGGCGGAGACGCTGAGGAAGAAGGCCTCCAGGTCGTCGAGCGCCAGTTCCTGGAAGGTGGTCTTCGCCCTGAGCGGCCGGGGCGCCCAGTCGGCCTTGGGGTAGACCCGGCCCAGCGCGCCGAACAGGCCGCGGCGCAGCGCCCGTGGCAGCGCCCGGCGCAGCCGCGCCTCGCGCAGGTGCCACAGGTAGCGGCGGTAGCCGGCGAACACCTCGTCGCCGCCGTCGCCGGACAGCGCCACCGTCACCCGCTCGCGGGCGAGGGCGCAGACCCGGAACGTCGGCATGGCCGAGCTGTCGCCGTAGGGCTCGTCGTAGAGCGCCGCCAGCCGGTCGACCAGGTCCACCGCGTCCGGGTCCACCTGCCGCTCGGTATGGTCGGTGCCGTAGCGCTGGGCCACCTGCCGAGCATAGGCGGTCTCGTCGAAGCCGCGCGCGCCGAAGCCGATGGCGAAGGTCTTCACCGGCTCGGCCATGGCACCCGCCATCTGGGAGACCACGGCACTGGAATCGACGCCGCCGGTAAGGAACGCGCCCAGCGGCACGTCGGCGATCAGCCGCGCCCTGGTCGCCTCGGCCAGCCGGCCCGCCAGTTCCGCAGGCATGCCGTCGCTCACCGGCGCATCGTCGAGCGAGGGCGACCAGTAGGCCGCGATCTCCGGCGCGCCGCCGCGCCGCCAGCGCAGCGCGTGGGCCGCCGGCAGCTTGCGCACCGCCCGGTAGATGCTCTTCGGCTCGGGCACGTAGCCGTAGGCGAAGAAGTCCTCCACCGCCTCCGGGTCGACGTCCCGGGGCAGGCCGGGGTGGCAGGTCAGCGCCTTCAGCTCCGAGCCGAACACGCATAGCCCGCCGGGCAGCAGGGCGTAGTAGAGCGGCTTCTTGCCGAGCCGGTCGCGGGCCAGGAACAGGGTGCGGTCCCGCGGGTCCCACAGGGCGAAGGCGAACATGCCGTCGAAGCGGGACAGGCAGTCCGGCCCCCATTCCGCCCAGCCATGCAGGATGACCTCGGTGTCGCAGTGGGTGCGGAAGTCGTGGCCCAGGCCGGCCAGCCGGGCCATCAGGTCGCGGAAATTGTAGATCTCGCCGTTGAAGACGACGGTGACGCCGGTCGCCGGATCGGTCATCGGCTGGGCGCCGCCGGCGAGGTCGATGATCGACAGCCGCCGGTGCCCGAGGGCGATGCCTGGCCCGTCCCAGAGGCCCGATCCGTCCGGCCCGCGGTGCGCGAGGGCGTCGGTCATGCGGGCCAGCAGGCCGCGGTCCATGGGCCGCTCCCCCGCTCCGTCGAACATGCCCGCCAGGCCGCACATGCCCTTCATTTACCAGAACGGCCGGGCCCCTGCGGCGCAAAAAAGCGCGCCTTGCCCCCTTGCGCCTTTTCCCTATACTCCGCCGCCACGCGATCCCCCCAGAAAGCCAAGTGTCATGAGCAAGAAAGTCAACAAGGTCGTGCTCGCCTATTCGGGCGGCCTGGACACCTCGGTCATCCTCAAGTGGCTGCGCGTCACCTACGACTGCGAGGTGGTGACCTTCACCGCCGATCTCGGCCAGGGCGAGGAACTGGAGCCGGCCCGCAAGAAGGCCGAGATGATGGGCGTGAAGCAGATCTTCATCGAAGACCTGCGCGACGAGTTCGTCCGCGACT
>WGNW01000084.1 GCA_016124315.1 Alphaproteobacteria bacterium | reverse complement strand
TCAGCCGGTCGCGGGCGCGCTTTGAACTGCGCCACCTGGATTGCGTAAACGCATGGAGATAGGTCGAGGATAGCGGGCCGTGCTCGTGGATCTTCTGGAGCCAGATCAGATCCCGCTCCGTCAGCGTGATCCTTTTGCCCGTCGAGATGCGCCGTGTACGGTTCCGGCGACCCAGGCTGTCGTGGGTGGGCTTCATGGCTACCAGGTCGGCGCGGCATCCGTGCTGGGCGCATCCGGATCCGATGGCTTGGTCGCCGGCTGGCGCCGCGAGTCGGCGAGTTCGGGCGGGGTCATGTCACCCTCGGTCTCAGACTCGGGCGCCATAGTGCCCGCGCCCATCAGATCCATGTAATGGACGGCGTATTTGCGCCGCGTGAGCTCCCGCAGGCCGTCCCGCTCGTGATCCGTCATGCGCGCCATCTCCTCCATGTGCCCGTAGGGGAACTGCAGCGGCACTGCGCCCTTGGTAATCCCGCGGACGGAAGCAGCGAAGGACAGCCGCGGCTGTCCTTCGATCATGGCGGGATCGCAGCCCATCATCTGGGCAAGCGCCCTTCCATCCCTGGCAGAGACGCCGCCGGCGAACTTGATGGAGGTGTTGGCGGAGAACGCCTCCTGCAGCCTGGGATCGAGCTGACCCAGATATTGATGCGCCAGCACCATGCCCACATTGTACTTGCGGGCCTGGGACAGGATGATGCCGATGTTGTGGTCGAAGTAGTCGGCGGCCTCATCGATATAGACGAAGGTGGGCAACCGCTTCTCCGGCGCCAGCACGGCCCGCTCCTGGGCCGCCTGGGCGATCAGCGCGATGAAGAAGCGCCCGAAGATCTCCGTTCCCGTCTCCTTCAGCAGATCCTTGGCAGTGTTGATCAGGATGACCTTGCCGGCGTTCATCTCGGCGAACAGGTCGAGCCGCGAGCGCGGATGGGAGAACATCCGCTCGAAGGTCTGGTTCTCCAGGATGCCCCAGAGCCGCCGGAGCACCTGCTTCTTGGTCTGCTCGAACTCCTTCGAGGCGAACTCGGTATCGAAGAAGTGCCGGGCCGTACCCTGGAGCCTGGCGATATGCGCGGCGAACTTCACCTCGCTCTTCGGCTCCATCAGTTCGCGCAGGGTGTGGATGGTGGCATCCGGGATGTGCAGCATCAGACGAGTGACGTAGCGGAAGATGACACTCTGCTTCTGGGTCATCTCGGCGGCAAGCAACGAGCCCAAGACGAAGTCGTAGAGTTCCAGGATGGAGTTGGTCAGACGCTCCCGCTCCAGCTGGGGATAGGCGTTGAGCCGCTCCATGCCGACATCGAACAGGTTGAGCGAGACCGGCCACTCCACATCCGTAGGGTCGATGATGCAGACCCGGTCGTGGAGCGGCCCGCCGGGAGCGAACAGCTTCAGGCTGGAGACCGTGTTGATCAGGTCTCCCTGGCTGTCCAGCACCACCACCGAGGCGTTACCCCGCGCGACGGCCTCCAGATCATGGGCGATCAGGTACTGCAGTGTCTGGGTCTTGCCGTGCCCCGTTCCGGCGACGATGTGGTGATGCTCGAGCCGGGAGGACTGCGGAATCGTAAAAGGCCGTGCGCCGGCGAAGAACTGCATCAGGGGCGTGCCGCCGAGATAGGCGTGGACCAGCTGTTGCGGATCGCGGAGGTCTGACTGCGACGGCAGCTTCACTGCCCGCTGGAAGCCGCGGGGGTCATCCGCGTTGCCGCCGGAGGCGGTGATCAGGTTGGCGTCCAGGCGCCCCAGCAATCTCGGCAGCAGCTTCGCGTCCTCGAATTCACGATGGTAGAAGCCGGCAATCACCTGTTCCACCGCCTCGCCGAGGTGCGGCAGCGCGCTGGTCCTGGGGATGTCGATGGTGATCGAGCCTGGCCCGGCGTCCAATGACCCGTCAGCGCCGCCGGTCACCTCCAGGCAGTGGGCGATGCCTTCCGTCAGCGCGTCCCGGATCTCCACGAATGCCTCGACGGCCCGCTTCTGGGCCAGCAGCTCGTCCCTCAGGGCCCACCACTCGGAGACCGACCGGCGTGCCGACCAGTCGACGTCGGGGAGCACGAACAGGCGCTCGTAGTCGAGCAGCGATTTGGCGATCCGCGCGAGGCCGTGGTTGAGTTCGACGCCGGCTGCTTCTGCAGCGTCATCGGCGATCTCGAGGGCGAGGCCGTCCCGTCCGGCTTCGCTGTCCAAGCCGCGAGCGGCCAGCAGCGATCGCACCTGGTCGTACGGTTCCCTCGCCGCGACCGCATCGCTCGGCTGGAAGAGGCCGTAGACGAAGGCGTGGAGCCTGGCGCCGAGGTGGATCATGGACCCTTGATCATGAGCAGCTTGGCGCGCTCGGGATCGAGGGCGGGAATCGCCACGGTTTCGGTGCCGTCCCAATGCTTCGCGCTCTCCATGACATCGCGCAGATAGCCGCTGATGTGCCTGAGCCACGCTTCCTTACGCGCCAGCTCGATGATGCTGTCGCAGTTAAAGTTGCGGCCGTGCATGAGATCGCGGACGAAGACCGTCTCGCGCATGCGGTCGTGATAGAGCCAGCCGGCAGCGCAGCCCGCCACCACGCCGAGAAGGATCGAGACCGTCGAGCCAACATCCATGCTGCCCACGAGGAGGTAGGCGACGATGGCTGCGCCGATCCCGATCAGGATCGCCCTTCTGAGAAGGTTGGGTTGGAAGGCATCAACCAGAATAGCCTTATCAAGGGCATATCGGTTGATGATGGCTCTCTCGTCCCCCTCGAGGTCTATCTGGCTCCACAGCTTGAACCGGACCCAGCGAGGCATCGACGTCTGTTCACGCTTCAACAACAGATTCATGAATCTCTCCCCCAACAACAATGCACGTATTGAGGGTGATTCGCGCACAGATCGTCAATACCCATGTGCTCCAGGCCTTCTTCTTTGCAGAGAAGGACGGGGCACATGAAGTCACGGGTCTGAGCTCTCCCGAAAGGCGATCCTTTGATCAGCCATGGTCGCCCATGCACGGGGATAGGCGTTGGGGATAGAGAAGGAACATACCTATCCCCCTCAACATGTTGGCCGTTGGCGTCTCAGAGCGTGCGGAATTGGTCGAGCAGATCAGCCCATTCCTGCATGAGCTGGACCCGCTGGTCCCAGTACTTGGCCCGGTTGTACGTCCGCCGGACCGTGTTGCGATCTTGATGAGCCAGGATGGCCTCAATCACGTCCGGATCGTATCCGCGGTTGTTGAGAATGGTGCTTGCAGTCGCCCGGAAGCCGTGAGACGTCACCTCATCCTTGGTGTATCCTATCCGGCGCAAGGCCGAGTTCATGGCATTTTCGGATAATGGCCGATGTGCCGATCGGATCGACGGGAACACCAGCTGGGCCCGCTCGGACAGTGGCCAAATCTCGTCCAGGAGGGCCAACGCTTGACGAGACAGCGGCACCTCATGAGCCTCGCGCATCTTCATCCGCTCCGCGGGGATACGCCAGATATTGGCCTTGAGATCGAACTCTGAGCGGATGGCGCCACGCACTTCGCCTGGGCGAACGCAGGTCAAGGCCAAAAAGCGCAGCGCGAAGGAGATGGTCGGCCACCCATCGTACTCATCGATGGAACACAGAAGCGCGCCGAACTTCTTCTCGTCCAGGATGGCTGGCCGGTGCGTTACCTGCTTCGGACGCAATGCGCCCCGCAGTGCGATGGTGGGGTCATTCTCGGCACGCAACGTCGCGATGGCGAAACGGAAGACGCGTCCGATTGCGCTCCGCATGCGGTGGGCGGACTCTCGCCGCCCGCTCCGCTCGATCTGCCGCAACAGATCGAGCACCTCAGCAGAGGTGACCTCCGCGATAGGTCGCTTTGCCAAGGGCGATGCGAGATCTTCGAGGTACCATCGAGTCTTTATGAGCGTTGCTTCCGCCCTGCCATCCGCTTCCATCTGGGACAGATACTCGGCGACAATCGCACTGAATGTGTTCCCTGCCGCAATGTTTGCCGCAATCTTGTCAAGACGACGTTTGGCGGACGGGTCCTTACCGGCTGCCAGGAGCTTCTTCGCCTCGTCCCGCTGAACGCGAGCCTCCGCGATGGTGATCAGCGGGTAGGCTCCGTAGGAAAGCAGCTTCTCCTTGCCGGCGAAACGATACTTGTGCCGCCAAAGCTTTGCGCCGTTGGGGCGAATCAGCAGATACAGGCCGCCACCATCGGAGAGCTTATACTCTTTCTCTCGTGGCTTGGCGTTACGTGCGGCAAACTCCGTTAAGGCCATCCTTGGGGGTATCCAAGCCGGTGGGATAAGTGACACCCCCTATGTTACCCCTGATTTTATGCGCCGCAAGGGGTATCCATGTGCCTCTATGGCCGGGTCAGTGTGCCGACAACGGCTCAAATAGGCCATTTTCGTTGCTACATGTGATTGCATATTCTGGGAGATGGTGGGCGGAAAGGGACTCGAACCCCCGACATCCACGATGTGAACGTGGCGCTCTACCAACTGAGCTATCCGCCCCCTCGCGTGAGGACGCGTCGTAATACGGCCCCCGCCAGCGGGTGTCAAGACGGGCCGCGGGCCTCCGGCGCATCATCGCCCGGACGCCCGCTCACCGCCCGGGACGCGCGATCCGGTGCGGGGCGGAGGAGCGTATCGAGGCCCCCGTCAGCGCCCATACTGCGGCCGTGCTTCGCGACGCGCCCCTTCGCCGCGCTCCGGAGCGCTCCTCAGCACAAACGGTTGTATTATGGCACATCGTCCGTCAGCCCTGAGGAGCCTCCCGCATGGGACGCGTCGCGAAGGGCGGGCCGCACTCGGTGCGAGTGGTGATGCAGGCGCCTTCCCGCCGTCCTTGCGAGGAGGCGTAGCCGACGACGCAACCCAGGGGCGGCCGCCCACGCCCCATGGCCCTGGATTGCCGCGCCCCTGCGGGCCTCGCAACGACGGGGAGTGGTGGGCCTACCGCACCGCCATCAGCGCCGAAAGGGCCTCGGGCAGGTCGGCGAAGTCGTCGATCAGGCGGTCGGCCAGCAGGTCGGCGGCGGGGACGGTGGTGTAGCCGAAGCTGACCGCCACCACCGGCGTGCCGGCATTGCGGGCGGCGTCGACGTCGGTCTGGCTGTCCCCCACCATGACGGTGCGGCGCAGATCGCCGCCGAGGCGCTCGACGGTGGCGGTGATGTGGCCGGCATGGGGCTTGCGGTGCGCCACGCTGTCGGCGCCGACGATGGCGCCGAACCGGGCGGCGAGGCCCAGCTCGCCCAGCAGCAGGTCGGTGAGCCGCTGCGGCTTGTTGGTGCACACCCCCAGCTTCACGCCGCGCCCGGCCAGCAGGTCGAGGGTCTCGACCACGCGGGGGAACGGGCGGGTGCGGTCGGCGACGTGGGCGGCGTAATAGTCGAGGAAGACGGCGAAGGCCGCGTCGAAGCCGGCGTCGTCCAGCGTCGTGCCGGCGGCCGCCACGCCGCGCTCGATCAGCTTGCGGGCGCCGTGCCCCACCATGTGCCGCACGGCGTCCTCGTCGACCACCGGCAGGGACAGGCCGCGCAACGTGTGGTTGAGGGCGGCGGTCAGGTCGGGCGCGCTGTCCACCAGCGTGCCGTCCAGGTCGAAGATCACGGTGTCGGGGAGGCGCATGGGCTCGCGTGCATCCGGCGGTGGCAAACGGGCGGCCTTTGTGGCAGGTTTCCACGGGAAAGCAAAGACCCGCGCGGAACAGCGAGAACGCCCCTGATGACAGCCCGGAAAACCGCCGTCGTCGTCCTTGCCGCGGGCAAGGGAACGCGGATGAAGTCCGCCCTGCCCAAGGTGCTCCATCCCATCGCCGGCCGCCCCATGATCCACCACGTGCTGGCGGCGACGGCCGAGCTGGCGCCCGAGCGCACGGTGGTGGTGCTGGGCCGGGACATGGAGCCGGTGGCGCAGGCGGTGGCGCCGGCCGCCGTCGCCGTGCAGGACCCGCCGCTGGGCACCGGCCACGCCGTGCTGGCCGCCGCCGAGGCGCTCGACGGCTTCGACGGCGACGTGCTGGTGGTCTACGCCGACACGCCGCTGGTCACGCCCGCCACCTTCCGCCGCATGCTGGAGCGGCGCCGCGCCGGCGACGAGCCGGCGGTGGTGGTGCTGGGTTTCCGGCCGGCGGACCCGGCCGAGTACGGCCGGCTGGTGGTCAGGAAGAACCGGCTGAAGCGCATCGTCGAGTTCCGCGACGCCGACGGCGAGGAGCGGGCCATCGGCCTGTGCAACGCCGGGCTGATGGCGATCGACGGCCGCCACGCCCTCGACCTGTTGCGCGCCATCGGCAACGACAACGCCAAGGGCGAGTACTACCTGACCGACATCGTTGCCGTCGCCCGCGAGCGGGGCCTGGAGAGCGCCGTGGTCGAGGCGCCGGAGGACGAGGTGATGGGCGTCAACTCGCGGGGCGAGCTGGCGCGGGCCGAGGCGGTCTGGCAGCGGCGCCGCCGCGCGCATGTCATGGAAGAAGGCGTCACGCTGGCCGATCCGGCCACGGTCTGGTTCAGCGCCGACACGGTGCTGGGGCGCGACGTCGCCATCGGCCAGAACGTGGTGTTCGGGCCCGGGGCGACGGTGGAGGACAACGTGCGCATCGAGGCGTTCTGCCACATCGAGGGCGCGCGGGTGGCCTCGGGCGCGCGCATCGGGCCGTTCGCCCGGCTGCGGCCCGGCGCCGACATCGGCGCGGACGCCCATATCGGCAACGTCGTCGAGGTGAAGAAGGCGGTGGTGGAGAAGGGCGCCAAGGCCAACCACCTGGCCTATATCGGCGACGCGCGGGTCGGCGCGGGGGCGAACATCGGCGCCGGCACCATCACCTGCAACTATGACGGGTTCGCCAAGCACTTCACCGACATCGGCGCCGGCGCCTTCATCGGCTCCAATACCGCCCTGGTGGCGCCGGTCAAGGTGGGAGACGGTGCGCTCGTGGGGGCGGGGAGCACCATCAGCCGCGACGTGCCGGGGGACGCCATCGCCGTCGCCCGGGCGGAGCAGAAGCAGATCCCCCAGGGCGCGGCCCGGTTCCGCGCCAAGCATGCAAGGACCAAGGACTGAATGTGCGGCATCGTCGGCATCGTCGGCCGGGAGGCGGTCACGCCCCGGCTCGTGGACGGACTCCAGCGGCTGGAATACCGCGGCTACGATTCGGCGGGCGTCGCCACCCTGGTTGACGGCGCCATCGCCCGGCGCCGCGCCGAGGGCAAGCTGACCAACCTGCGCAACGTGCTCCAGGCGAGGCCGCTGGACGGGATCACCGGCATCGCCCACACCCGCTGGGCCACCCACGGCGCGCCCACCGAGAACAACGCCCATCCCCACGCGACGGCCAAGGTGGCGGTGGTCCACAACGGCATCATCGAGAACTTCCGCGAGCTGCGCGAGGAGCTGATCGCCGGCGGCCACGTCATGGAGACCGAGACGGACTCCGAGGGGATCGCTCATTTGGGGACCGCCGAGAGGGACAGGGGCGCCTCGCCCCAGCAGGCGGCGGCGCGGGCGCTGAGGCGGCTCGACGGCGCCTTCGCCCTGGGCATCCTGTTCGCCGGCCATGACGGCCTGCTGATCGGCGCGCGCCGCGGCTGCCCGCTGGTGGTGGGCTACGGCGACGGCGAGATGTATCTGGGCTCCGACGCGCTGGCCATCGGGCCGCTGTCCAACCGGGTCTGCTACCTGATGGAAGGCGACTGGGTCGAGCTCACCGCCGAGGGCGCGGTGATCCACGACGCCTCCGACGCGGTGGTGCACCGCGAGACCAAGCTGGCGATGATCACCGGCGGGCTGATCGAGAAGGGCAACTACCGCCACTTCATGCTCAAGGAGATCTACGAGCAGCCGGCGGTGATCGGCGACACGCTGGGCACCTACTACAACCAGCTCAGCCGCCGCGTCGTGCTGCCCGAGCTGCCGTTCGACCTGGCGAGCGTGCCCAAGATCACCATCGTCGCCTGCGGCACCGCCTATTACGCGGGCCTCGTTGCCAAGTACTGGTTCGAGCGGGTCGGACGCGTCGGCGCCGAGGTGGACGTGGCCTCCGAGTTCCGCTACCGGGAGGCGGCGCTGCCCGAGGGCGGGCTCGCCGTCTTCGTCTCCCAGTCGGGCGAGACCGCCGACACCCTGGCCGCGCTGCGCTATTGCCGCGAGCAGGGCCAGCACATCCTCTCCGTGGTCAACGTGCCGGAAAGCTCCATCGCCCGGGAATCCGACGTGGTGCTGCCGACCCACGCGGGACCGGAAATCGGCGTCGCCAGCACCAAGGCGTTCACCTGCCAGCTCGTCGTGCTGGCCTGCCTCGCCATCGCCACGGCGCGGGCGCGCGGCGCCATCGACGCGGCGGCGGAAGCCGAACTGACCCACGCGCTGGTGGAAGTGCCGGCCGCCGCCACCGAGGTGCTCAAGCACGACGACCGCATCGAGGCGATCGCCGGCGACATCGCCAAGGCCCGCGACGTGCTCTATCTCGGCCGCGGCGCGCTCTATCCGCTGGCGCTGGAGGGGGCGCTCAAGCTGAAGGAGATCTCCTACATCCACGCCGAGGGCTATGCCGCCGGCGAGATGAAGCACGGCCCCATCGCGCTGATCGACCCGGCGGTGCCGGTGGTGGTGCTGGCGCCCAGCGACCGGCTGTTCGGCAAGACCGTCTCCAACATGCACGAGGTGATCGCCCGCGGCGGGCGCATCCTGCTGGTCACCGACGTGGAAGGCGAGCGCCACGCCGGCGACGGCGCCGCCTGGAAGCTGGTGCTGCCCGACATGCACGAGTTCGTCGCGCCCGTCCTGCAGGCCATCCCGGTGCAGCTCCTCGCCTACCACGCCGCCGTCAGCAGGGGCACCGACGTGGACCAGCCCCGCAACCTCGCCAAGTCGGTGACGGTGGAGTAGGGGCTTTTCGACATCCTGGGACGTGATCCCGGAACAGGTCAGAGGTGACATTGATGTGGGGTGACGATCTCTCAAAGCGTCATCCCCGACTTGTTCGGGGATCCGTCTCACCACGCCAAGAGCCTATGGCGTCAGGACAAGTTCCTCCCAGCGGGGATTGGTCTCCTCCACCAGATTGTACTTCCATTGCCGTTGATAGCGCTTCAGCCGCTTTTCTCGGGCAATGGCCTCCGTCGGGTCATTGAAGATTTCGTAATAGACCAGCCGGTCAATGCTGTAGCGGGCCGTGAAGCCGCCCAGCGCCTTGGTCTTGTGTTCCCAGACCCGCCGCGGGGGGCCGACGTCACTCCGACATACAAGGTGCCACGAGGTCGGTTGGCGAGGATGTAGACGTAATATTGCTTGTCCATAGGGTCTTGCCGATATCGACACGGATCCCCGAACAAGTCGGGGATGACCATTTGCAATGGAATATTTCAAATAGAATATCATGCCAGCGCTTGCTGGCGGTCCATTCGAAAGATTGCGCCCTCCCAAAGCGTCATCCCCGACTTGTTCGGGGATCCGTCTTTCCGGAATAAAGGCGCCCGCGGATCCTGTGCCGGCTTTGCCGACGCCCTCCTCTGCAGGCAAGGGCAAGCGCCCACCCGGTTGAGTAATGCCCGGTGCCCGGCCATATTGGCCGCAACGATGTGGAGAAGGATTCCATGGCTGACTACGATTACGACCTGTTCATCATCGGGGCGGGCTCGGGCGGGGTGCGGGCGGCGCGGATGGCGTCGACCTACGGCGCCCGGGTCGGCATCGCCGAGGAGAGCCGGGTGGGCGGCACCTGCGTGATCCGCGGCTGCGTGCCCAAGAAGCTGCTGGTCTACGCCTCGCAGTTCGCCGAGGAGTTCGCCTGGGCCGAGGGCTACGGCTGGTCGGTCGAGGGCGCCAGCTTCCACTGGGCGAGCCTGATCGCCCGCAAGGACGCCGAGATCGACCGGCTCAACGGCCTCTACCTGCAGACCCTGCGCAACAACAACGTCACCCTGCACGAGGCCCGCGCCGAGCTGGCGGACGCCCACACGGTGATTCTGACCAGGAACGGCCACGAGACCGGCCGCGTCACCGCCGACAAGATCCTGATCGCCGTCGGCGGCTGGCCGGCCATGGTCAACATCCCGGGTGCCGAGCACGCCATCACCTCGAACGAGGCGTTCCACCTGAAGGCGCAGCCGAAGCGCATCGTCATCGCCGGCGGCGGCTACATCGCCTGCGAGTTCGCCGGCATCTTCAACGGCCTGGGCTCGCACGTCGTCCAGCTTTACCGCAGCACCCAGATCCTGCGCGGCTTCGACCAGGACATCCGCGATACCGTCGCCGCCGAGATGCGCAAGAAGGGCGTCGACCTGCGGGTGGAATCGCCGGTGATCGAGCGCATCGACAAGCGCGACGGCGACCTGCTGGTGACGCTGGTGGACGGCAGCACCATCGAGACCGACGCGGTGATGTTCGCCATCGGCCGCGCACCCAACACCCAGGGGCTGGGCCTCGAGACCGTCGGCGTCGAGACCAACGACGTCGGCGCCGTGCTGGTGGACGAGGATTTCCGCAGCTCGGTGCCCAACATCTTCGCCCTGGGCGACGTCACCGACCGCATCCAGCTCACCCCGGTCGCCATCGCCGAGGCCATGGCGTTCGCCGCCACCCAGTTCGGCGGCGTGCCCACCTTCATGGACTACCGGGACGTGCCCAGCGCCGTCTTCACCCAGCCGCCGGTGGGCACCTGCGGCCTGCCAGAGCACGAGGCGCGCGACCTCTACGACGACATCGACATCTACAAGGCCGACTTCCGGCCCATGAAGCACACGCTGGGCGGCGCGTCCGAGCGCACCATGATGAAGCTGATCGTCGACCGGCAGACCGACCGGGTGCTGGGCGCCCACATGGTGGGGCTCGACGCCGGCGAGATCATCCAGGGCATCGGCGTCGCCATCAAGTGCGGCGCCACCAAGGCCCAGTTCGACGCCACCGTGGCCATCCACCCGACCGCCGCCGAGGAGTTCGTCACCATGCGCACGCCCGTGCCGCGGCTGAAGCAGGCGGCGGAATAGGCCGGGCTCTCGGGTGCGCCGTCGGCCCGGCGATTCAAAAACTGGCCAAATCCGGCCCGGGAGCGTATATCAGGCGCCCTTGAACTGTTTCTAAACTGCAGGCGACGCCATGACCAAGAAGTGGTCCCCGGACAGCTGGAGAGGGCTTCCGGCCAAGCACATCCCGACCTACCCCGACCCGGCCGCGCTGGCCGAGGTGGAGACGACGCTGAAGTCGTATCCGCCGCTGGTGTTCGCGGGCGAGGCGCGCAACCTCAAGCAGGAACTGGCGGAAGTGGCCGCCGGCCGCGCCTTCCTGTTGCAGGGCGGCGACTGCGCGGAGAGCTTCGCCGAGTTCCATCCGGACAACATCCGCGACACCTTCCGCGTGCTGCTGCAGATGGCCGTGGCGCTCACCTGGGCCGCCTCGTGCCCGGTGGTGAAGGTCAGCCGCATGGCCGGCCAGTTCGCCAAGCCGCGCTCCAGCGACACCGAGGAAATCGGCGGCGTCACCCTGGAGAGCTACAAGGGCGACATCATCAACGGCATGGACTTCAACGAGGAGTCGCGCCGGCCCGACCCGCAGCGGCTGATCCGCGCCTATTCCCAGTCGGCGGCGACGCTGAACCTGATCCGCGCCTTCGCCCAGGGCGGCTACGCCGACCTGCACCGGGTCCATGGCTGGATCCAGGGCTTCGTCGCCAATTCGCCGGCCGGCAGCCGTTACCAGGAGATGGCCGACCGCATCTCCGAGGCGCTCAACTTCATGGAAGCCTGCGGCATCACCGCCGAGAGCGCCCCGGTGCTGCGCCAGACCACCTTCTACACCTCCCACGAGGCGCTGCTGCTGGGCTACGAGCAGGCCATGACCCGGGTCGATTCGACCACCGGCGACTGGTACGATACCTCGGCCCACCTGCTGTGGATCGGCGAGCGGTCCCGCCAGCTCGACCACGCCCATGTGGAATTCATGCGCGGCATCAAGAACCCGATCGGCTGCAAGGTCGGCCCGACCATGCAGCCCGACGAGCTGATCCGGCTGATCGACGCGCTCAACCCGGAGAACGAGCCGGGCCGGCTGACGCTGATCTCGCGCATGGGCGCCGACAAGGTGGCCGACGTGCTGCCGGCGCTGGTGCGCAAGGTGAAGCAGGAAGGCCGCCAGGTGGTCTGGTCGTGCGATCCCATGCACGGCAACACCATCAAGTCCACGAGCGGCTACAAGACCCGCCCGTTCGACAGGGTGCTGGCCGAGGTGCGCGGCTTCTTCGCCGTCCATCAGGGCGAGGGTACCTACGCGGGCGGCGTCCATTTCGAGATGACCGGCCGCGACGTCACCGAGTGCATGGGCGGCGCCCAGGCGATCACCGCCGAGGACCTGAAGGACCGCTACCACACCCACTGCGATCCCCGGCTCAACGGCAGCCAGGCGCTGGAACTGGCGTTCCTCATCGCCGAGGGCATCCGCAAGGAGCGCGGCGGCATCGCCCGCGTGGCGGCCGCTTCCTGACGTCGTGAGGCCGGCGTTCCGCGCCGGCCCGGCCTTCCATGGGCGGCGGCGGAGCGCGTTGCCGCGCCGCCGGGGACGGCTGCATCCGCGCGGCTGGACAATCCGAGCGCGGCTCCGATAAGTCTAGCGCAACCGCAGGTTCTCCAGTCAGGCTCGCACCCCATGACCGACACCCTCACCATCGCCCTGGCCCAGCTCAACCCGCTGCTGGGCGACGTCAGCGGCAACATGGCGAAGATCCGCGCGGCCCGTGCCGAGGCGGCGAAGGCCGGCGCCGACCTGTTGGTCTATTCGGAGCTGGTGCTCGCCGGCTATCCGCCCGAGGACCTGATGCTGAAGCCCGCCTTCCAGGAGGACGTCCAGCAGGCGGTAGAGGCGCTGGCCCGCGACACGGCCGACGGCGGCCCGGCCATGCTGCTGGGCGCCAGCTGGAGCGAGGGCGGCAAGCCCTACAACGCCGTGCTGCTGCTGGACGGCGGCGAGGTGGCCGCCAAGCGCTACAAGCACCACCTGCCCAACTACGGCGTGTTCGACGAGGTCCGCATCTTCGCCGCCGGCCCCATGCCCGGCCCGATCAATTTCCGTGGCGTCCGGCTCGGCGCCATGGTCTGCGAGGACATGTGGCAGGCGGACGTCACCGAGTGCCTGCAGGAGACCGGCGCCGAAATCCTCATCGTGCCCAACGGCTCGCCCTACGAACTCGGCAAGGTCGACACCCGTACCCAGCTCGCCGCCGCCCGGGTGCGCGAGAGCGGCCTGCCGCTGATCTACGTCAACCAGGTGGGCGGCCAGGACGAGATCGTCTTCGATGGCATCTCCTTCGTCATGAACACCGACTACACGGTGCCCGTGCGCCTGTGCGGCTGGAAGGAGGCCGTCGGCATCACGCGGTGGCGGCGCGACGGCGACACATGGCGCTGCGAGCCTGGTGAGCAGGCGCGCTATCCCGAGGGCCTGGAAGAGATCTACCACGCCATGGTGCTGGGGCTGCGGGACTACGTGAACAAGAACCGCTTTCCCGGCGTCGTCCTCGGCCTGTCCGGCGGCATCGACAGCGCCGTGTCGGCGGCGGTGGCGGTGGACGCGCTGGGCGCCGACCGGGTGCGCTGCGTGATGATGCCCTACCGCTACACCAGCTCCGAGAGCGTGCGCGACGCGGAGCAGTGCGCCCGCGCGCTGGGCGTCTCCCACGAGGTCATCCCCATCGCCCCGGCGGTGGAAGGGTTCCTGGGCATGCTGTCCGGGGCATTCGCGGGCCGCGAGGAGGACGCCACCGAGGAGAATTTGCAGGCGCGCGCCCGCGGCATCACGCTGATGGCGCTGTCCAACAAGTTCGGCCACATGGTGCTGACCACCGGCAACAAGTCCGAGATGTCGGTGGGCTACGCCACCCTCTACGGCGACATGTGCGGCGGCTATTCGGTGCTGAAGGACGTCTACAAGACCACGGTCTTCGCCCTGGCCCGCTGGCGCAACGAGCACGTGCCCGAGGGTGCGCTGGGGCCGGGGCAGGTGGTGATCCCGGAGAACATCATCACCCGCCCGCCGTCGGCGGAGCTCCGGCAAGACCAGACCGACCAGGACAATCTGCCGCCCTACGATGTGCTGGACGACATCCTCGAAAGCCTGATCGAAAACGAGATGGCGTTCGAGGACATCGTGGCGCGCGGCCACGACCCGGCGGTGGTGCAGCGCATCGAGCACCTGCTCTACGTCGCCGAGTACAAGCGCCGCCAGTCGCCGCCGGGCGTCAAGATCACCAGGCGCAATTTCGGCCGCGACCGGCGCTATCCCATCACCAACGGCTTCCGCGACGCCCGGCCAGCCAGCCGCCACGTGGAATTCCCCGAATGAGCGTCCGGCTGCGCTTCGCGCCAAGTCCCACCGGGCATCTCCATGTGGGCAATGTGCGCACGGCGCTGGTCAACTTTCTCTACGCCCGCCAGCACGGCGGCATCTTCATGCTGCGCATGGACGACACCGACACGGCCCGTTCCACCGCCGAGTTCGCCCGCGCCATCGAGGAGGACCTGCACTGGCTGGGCCTGAACTGGGACACCTCGGCCCACCAGTCCCACCGCCGGGAAGCCTACGATGCCGCCGTCGCCCGGCTGAAGCAGTCCGGCCGTCTCTATCCGTGTTACGAGACGCCCCAGGAGCTGGAGCTGCGCCGCAAGGTGCTGCTGTCGCGCGGCCTGCCGCCGGTCTACGAGCGCACCGCCCTCGACCTGACCGACGCCGACCGGGAGCGGCTCGAGGCGGAGGGGCGCCGTCCCCATTGGCGCTTCCAGCTGAACCAGCGGCCGGTCACCTGGGACGACGGCGTGCGCGGCCCGGTGAGCTTCGACACGGCCAGCCTGTCGGACCCGGTGCTGGTGCGCGAGGACGGCACGCTGCTCTACACTCTGCCGTCCTGCGTCGACGACATCGACTTCCACATCACCCACGTGTTCCGCGGCGAGGACCACGTCACCAACACCGCCGCCCAGATCGAGCTGTTCGAGGCGCTGGGTGGTGCGCCGCCCGCCTTCGCCCATTTCGCGCTGCTCACCGGCGCGGGCGGCGAGAGCCTGTCGAAGCGGGCCGGCTCGCTGGCGATCCGCGACCTGCGCGCCGAGGGGCTGGAGCCCATGGTGGTCAACAGCCTGCTGGCGCGCATCGGCACCGCCGATCCGGTGGAGCCGTTCCTCGACCTGGCGCCGCTGGTCTACGGCTTCGACCTCGGCAAGTTTGGCCGCTCGGCCGCCCGGTTCGATCCGCACGAGCTGGAGGTGCTCAACGCCCGCATCGTCCACCAGCTCCACTACACCGACGTGGCCGACCGGCTGCCCGGCGTGTCCGAGGCGCTGTGGGATGCGGTCCGCGCCAACCTGACCAGGGTTTCCGAGGCGCAGGACTGGCGCCGGATCGTCGAGGGTCCCATGGAGCCGGTGATCGAGGACGCGCCGTTCCTGGCCCAAGCCGCCGACCTGCTGCCGCCGGCGCCGTGGAGCGGGGAAACCTGGGCCGAGTGGACCGCCGCGGTGAAACAGGAGACCGGCCGCAAGGGCCGCGCCCTCTTTCACCCGCTGCGCCTCGCCCTGACCGGCCGCGAGCAGGGACCCGAGATGAAGGCGCTGCTGCCGCTGATGGACCCGAAGGCGGTGCGGGCGCGGCTGGCGAGAGGGTAGGCCGCCATTTCCCGCGTCATGCCCGACTTGTTCGGGCATCCGTATTGATGCCCTGATGAAAGGCGTGGACTGTGTCCGGCCCGTCTGCCACGCGCCACCTGATCTTGCGGTTGACGCACGGACCCCCGAACAAGTCGGGGGTGACTCCGCAGGGCGAGGTGTCGCTAGCCGCCCTGCGGCGGCATGACGGCGATGACGATAGCGACGCATTGCTTGCCGCACTCTGCCCGCATGCGCTATAGCCCCACGACCTGACTGACGGCGAAACCATGGACCTGAGCATCTACAACACCCTGGCGCGGGAAAAGCAGCGCTTCGAGCCGCTCGACGAGGGCAATGTGCGCCTCTACGTCTGCGGCCCGACGGTCTACGACTTCGCCCATATCGGCAACGCCCGGCCGGTGATCGTCTTCGACGTGCTGTTCCGGCTGCTGCGCGATCTCTACGGCGCCGACGCCGTCACCTATGTCCGCAACATCACCGACGTGGACGACAAGATCAACGCGCGCGCCGGGGAATCGGGCGAGGACATCCGCGCCATCACCGAGCGGACGGCGGCGGCGTTCCACGAGGACATGGACGCGCTGGGCGCGCTGCGCCCCACCGTCGAGCCGCGCGCCACCGAGCACATCCCCC
>WGNW01000029.1 GCA_016124315.1 Alphaproteobacteria bacterium | reverse complement strand
GTCATGGGCGTAGTTGTAGTACTGCTTGACGATGTTGTTGTAGCGCGCCGCCAGCCGGACGCCGACCTTGTCGTTGAGCGGGCCGGAGACGTAGGCCTCTCCGGTGTAGCCCTGCTCCTCGAACTCGTAGGACGCCTTGGCGCCCATCTCCCAGTCCTGCGTCGGATTGGCGGACTTGATCGAGATCACGCCGGCTGAGGCGCTCTTGCCGAAGTAGAGCGATTGCGGGCCCTTCAGCACCTCGACCTGCTGCACATCGAAGAACGCACTTTGCAACACGCGCATCTGCGAGATCATCACGCCGTCGTAGTTGAGGGCGACGGCGGAATCGAAGGCGTCGGAGATGTTCGACGAACCGACGCCGCGCAGCGTCACCTGGGCGCCCGAACCGGAACCGCCGGTCTGCACGTTCAGGGTGGGAATGCGGGTCGTCAGGTTCTCGATCTTGTCGTAGTTGAACCGCGCCAGGTCCTTGCCGCCGACAACGGACACGGTGACAGGCACTTCCTGCAACGTTTCCGCCGTCTTGCGGGCCGTCACCATGATCGTTTCGGTGGCGGGCTTGCGCGCCCCGGCGCCGGTGTTGTCCTCCGCATGACCGGGCATCGACAGTCCCAGCCCCAACAGAACGACTCCCGCTGCCAGTGATCCCGCTGATTTTAGTGTAATTCCACGGACGCCGAAATTGCGCCGGTCAACTCGCATGCTGTCCTCCCCGAACGTGAATATCTCACTGCTGGCGGTTATTCATTTCTTTTCGACACAAGGTGTCAGGTCACCGCTCAGCGACAGAAGAGTAACATATTTTTTTAAGAAATGAATACCATCCTCCACTTTTTACACAGGATCAATATAACGGTTGTGCCGACAAAACGAGATATATTCCAACGATTTAATAAATAATAACCTTCTAGGCTTGTAATATTAAATCATCATCGAAATTTCTTCTCGCCAATCTTGGCGTTCCGCCATTGGGAGGGTGCGAATGCCCGGTGACGAGCCTCAGGGCGATGCCGGCGCCAACGCGAGCAGCACGTTGCCGGGCATGTGGCCGCCATAGAGATGGCCTGAATTGACGTAGACGGTGCCGTCGGCGACCACGGGCCCCGCGACCTCGATGGAGCCGCCCCGCGCCGTCGAACCGTTGACGGTTTCGAAGTCCCGGGCGGTGTCGAACGACCATATGACTTTTCCGGTCCCGGCCTCGTAGGCGCGGATCCAGCCGTCGTAGCCGCCGGTGAAGACGACGCCGGGAATGGCCGTCACCGCCGCGGACAGGCCCGGATCGCAGCGGGGGTTGCCATCCGGCGGGCAGGGGCGGTCGTTGGGGCTGAACCAGACCTGCCCGCCCGTCACGGTGTCGAGGGCGAACAGTCCGGGCGGCGGCGTCCCCGCCCAGCGGCCGAGAAACCGCGTGTCGGAATTGGCGGCGAACAGCACGTCGTCATAGGCCGCCATGCCCCAGTGAATGCCGCTGGTGTGGGCGCCGAGGCCGATCTTGCGGCGCCAGATCAGGTGGCCGGTCGACGCGTCGAGGGCGTGGATGTAGCCGGACTTCTGGCCGGCGACGATGATGTCGCCGCCGCCTTTCGGCGTGACCAGCATGGGCGGCGCGCCGAAGTCGAAATTCGGGCCGTTCTCGGCCGGGCAGTTGGTCCGGTCGTTCAGCATGCAGGCCATGTTCCAGGCGTCGCCTGCGGTGGCCTGATAGCGCCAGACCAGCTTCCCGGTCTTCAGGTCGAGGGCGAGGATGGCGTCGCTGAACGGCGAGGCCGGCGAGGTGTAGGACTCGCCGGTCCCCACGTACAACCGGTCTCGCTTCTCGTCGATTGTCGGGCTGTTCCAGACCGGCGCACCCGCGGGCTGCCAGATGGGCGTGCCCGCCGGATTGGTGTCGCCCGTCAGATGCGGCTCCTGCGGGATCGTCCAGGTTTTCCAGAGTTGCTTGCCGGTTTCCGCGTCGAGCGCCACGACGCTGCCGCGGAAGGTGCAGCACTCATAGGCGGGATCGGCCGCAGATGCCCACTCGGTGGAGGACACCGGCACGTAGAGCCGCCCGTCATAGAGCGTCGGCGTCGCCGTGACCGTCGCGGCAGGGTGCGGGTCCACCTCGACCTTCCAGATCTCCTGGCCGGTCACCGCGTCGAGGCGGTAGACGGTGCCGCCGGTGTCGCCGAAATAGGCTGAGGGATGAGCCGCCGTGTCGCCGAGCGCCCAGTCGCTGACGACGATCGCGGTGCGCACTTCCGCGTCGGCGCGGAAGGTCCAGCGGGCGCAGCCCGTCGCGGCGTCGAGGGCGTAGACCGTGCCGTCCTGGCTGCCGACGAAGACCGCGCCGCCGGCCAGCGAGGGCTGCGAGCGGGTGCGCGTCGCATTGGGGTAGGCGAACGCCCACTTGACCTCGAGCCGGGGCACGGCGTCGGCCGGCAGCTTCGCCGTCGCGCCGTCGATGAACCTTGTGTTGCCGCGGGTGATGCCCCAGCCCTTGAATGCCGGTGGTCGGTTGAAGTCGAACCGGCTTTCCCACTCGGCGCACATCTTGACCGGCCGCGTTTCGTTGAGCTTTTCCCCTTCCAGCGTCTGGCCGGCGAGGAACTGGGCGAGCACGACGCGCTGCTCCTGGCTCAGGCCTGCCGCCTGCTCCGCCATGACGCCGTTCATGGCCGCCAGGATCGCCTCCGGGCGCATCATCTGGAAAGTGACGGAATGGGGTGCCCGCTCGACGCCGCCTTCGTGGCACGACGCGCACCGTGCCTTGTAGAGTTCGACCGCCGCGCCCTTGGCGCCGGCATGGACGTCGACCGGAGACAGGTCCGAGGCGGATTGTTCGCGGTGAGTCCTGTCCGCTTCGTGGCGCTCGCATCCTGCGACCAGGACCAGCGCCGTCAGCACGAGCCAACAGGCCCGTCCGCGGACGTTCATACCCTCGTCTCCCCGAAAGACACAGAGAGAATGGTGGCATCCGTTGCCGGTTAATGCAACATGCGCGGATGCTGGCGGCAGGGGCGCCTAGAAGTCCATGAGGTCCCGGATCACGACCTCGATCTTGTCCGGCGTCGGCAGGTAGAGTGCCTCCAGGTTGGGCGCCGCCGGCACCGGGGTGTGGGGCGCCGTCACCTTCTTCACCGGCGCGTCCAGGTACTCGAAGGCGTCGGAGGCGACGATGCTGGCGATCTCCGAGGCGACCGAGCACATCGGGTTGGCCTCGTCGACGGCGACCAGCCGGCCCGTCTTCTTGACGCTCTCCAGGATGGTGGCGGCGTCGAGCGGCGAGGTGGTGCGCACGTCGATGACCTCGACGCTGATGCCGTCCTTCTTCAGGCGGTCGGCCACCTCGTTGCAGAGCACCGCCATGCGGGAGATGCCCACCAGGGTGATGTCGGTGCCCTCGCGGGTGATCGCGGCCTTGCCGAAGGGGATGGTGTAGGGCTCGTCGGGCACTTCGCCCTGGCTGCCCAGCAGGCCCTTGTGCTCGCAGAAGATCACCGGGTCGTCGTCGCGGATCGCCTGGATCAGCAGGCCCTTGGCGTCATAGGGCGTGGACGGCACCACCACCTTGAGTCCCGGGATGGCGGTGAGCATGGGATAGATCGCCTGGCTGTGCTGCGGCCCGGCGCCCATGCCGGCGCCGATCATGGTGCGCACCACCAGCGGCGTGCGCGCCTTGCCGCCGAACATGTAGCGGAACTTGGCGGCCTGGTTGTAGACCTGATCCAGGCAGACGCCGATGAAGTCGGCGAACATCAGCTCGGCCACGGGCCGCAGGCCGGTCAGCGCCGCGCCGGCGGCCATGCCGATGATGGCGGATTCGGTGATCGGCGTGTCGATGACGCGCTCGCGGCCGAACTGGGTGCACAGGCCCGCGGTCAGGCCCATGACGCCGCCCGCGGCCTCGCCGCCGCCGGCCGAGCCGCCGGCGCCGCCCGCCACGTCCTCGCCGACGATGATGACGCGCTCCTCGCGCTCCATCTCCTGGCGCAGGGCTTCGGTGATGGCCTCGCGGTAGGTCTTCTTGCTCATGCTGGATCTCCCTGAGGCTCAGTTGTAGGCGACGTAGACGTCTTCGTAGAGGGACTGGGCGTCGGGCTCGGGATCGGCCTTGGCCTCGGCCACGGCTTCCTCGATCAGCGCCAGCACCTCCTCGTCGATGGCGTCCATGTCGGCGTCCTCCAGCAGCGCCGCCTCGGTGACCCGGCTGCGGAAATGCTTCAGGCAGTCCTTCGCTTCGCGCAGGTCCTTGGTCTCGTTGGGCGCGCGGTAGCGCTGCGGGTCGCCCTGGAAGTGGCCCCAGAAGCGGTAGGCCTTGGCCTCGATGGCGCTGGGCCCCTCGCCGGCGCGGGCGCGGGCGATGGCCTCGCGGGCGGCCTCGTGCACGGCGAAGAAGTCGGCGCCGTCCACGGTCACGGCCGGGATGTCGTAGGCCTTGGCGCGGGCCTCGATGCTGCCGGCGGTGGCGTAGGAGGCGGCGGTGAACTCGGCATAGCCGTTGTTCTCGAACATGAAGACCACGGGCAGCTTGAGCACCGAGGCCATGTTCATTGCCTCGGCCACGGTGCCCTGGTTGGCGGCGCCGTCGCCGATGAAGGGGACCGCCACGCCGCCGGGCTTCAGCGTCTTGGCGGTGAGCGCGGCGCCGATGGCCAGCGGCGGGGCGCCGCCGACAATGGCGTTGGCGCCCAGCATGCCCTTGTCCAGGTCGGCGATGTGCATCGACCCGCCCTTGCCGCCGCACACGCCGTGCTTCTTGCAGTAGATCTCCTTCATCATGCCCTTCACGTCGACGCCCTTGGCGATGCAGTGGCCATGGCCGCGGTGGGTGGAGCCGATGTAGTCGCGCGCGTCCTCGAGCTGCTCGCAGATGCCGACGGCGATCGCCTCCTGACCGGAATAGAGATGCAGGAAGCCGGGCACGGTGCCGGCCTGGAACTCCACGTTCAGGCGTTCCTCGAACTCGCGGATGGTCCGCATCCGGCGGTAGGCGCTCAGCAGCTGGTCGCGGCTTAGTTGCACGGCATCTCTCCCCAGTGAAAAATAATCGAAATGTTCACTTATCGCGTCGGGCCGCGTCTGTCACCCTTCGTTTGGCGCTTTCGGGGCCGGAACCCGACTCGACCCGGCGGTTCAGGCTTCCTTCGCCGGAGAATACCCCGTTTCGGGCGACCCGCATCAAGCCGGGACGTCACTATCATAAATATTGATCCGTGTTTCAATATTTGTGCAGGGCGCGCGCAGGGCTGTCATTCGCGGGCGTGGCGAACATGTTCCGGTCTTGCGCGTTGGGGCCGATGAGAGGAATTTCCCACCTGGCAGCCGAACGAGGACCGTGATGCTGATCGACCCCACGCAGGAACAGCTGGAGAAACTGTCGACGCTGGACCAGCGCGAGCCGGTGATCTTCATCAATCTGATGCGGTTTCACGAGATGGCCCGCTACACGGGGGAGGAGGGCTCGGTCGACCGGCCCTACACCCGCGAGGTCAGCGGCCGCGAGGCCTATCAGCGATACCTGTCGCTGATCGAGGAGACCTTCATGGCCCGTGTCGGCGGGCGGGTCTTTCTCGCCGGCCCGGTGGCCGCGGTGGTGGTGGGTGAAGCCGAGTGGGACGACGTGGTGGTGGCCGAGTTTCCCACCATCGGCGATGCCTTGCGGATGCCCCGGCTCGACGGCTACGACGACGCCGCCGTCCACCGGACGGCGGGCGTCCGCGAGGCCGAGACCATCGTCCTCGTCCAGGACGCCATGCAGCGCATGGCGATTCCGGGCGCCTGGATCACGCGGGTCTGAGCCGCGCGCCGGGTTATGCCGTCCAGTCGAAGCTCAGCGGCGCTTCCCGGTGGGCGAACCGGTCGAGGTGGCGGGCGACGGTTTCCTTGAGCGCGTCGAGCTGGCCGGGGGCGCTGGCGTCGAGCGTGCATTCCAGGGTGTCGTCGCGCACCTGAAGCGTGAGCCTGGCGTCGCCCGGCCAGTCGACGCCGCGCGCGTCGCGGGGAAAGATCACGGTGCCGTCGGTCCTGGTGAATTCAACCTTCAGGTCATGGCTCCAGTGCTTGCACAGCTGCTGCAGGTAGCGGCTGGCCGAAGCGGTCGGGACGGTGGCGGTGCTGGTGATGGTCATCGCGTCGCTATCCGGGGCGATCAGGACCTGGCGTTCAGGCGCTCGATGCGCCGCGTCGCCTCGTCCAGGATCTCCGCGATCCGGTGGGGAAGCTCCGGGTCCGGCTCGCCCGCCATCAGCCGTTGCCTGAGCGCGGTGCGCAGATTGTCCATCGCCCGCCGCACCGGCGCGGCGTCGGTCCGCTCCTGCATGCTGGCGAGGGCGCCGAGGCGGCTGGTCAGCGCCTGGAGCCTGTCGTCGCTCCGGGCGATCTCCGTGCGTCCCTCCTCGGTGATCGCGAACGCCTTGCGCCCGGCCTCCGAGCCGGCCTCCTCGATCTGGCCCATGTCCTGCAACACCGAGAGCGCGGGATAGACCACGCCGGGGCTGGGCGCATAGCTGCCGCCGGTCATGGCTTCCACGGCGCGGATCAGGTCGTAGCCGTGGCGTGGCTGCTCGGCGATGAGGCTCAGCAGGACGAGCCGCAGATCCTCCGAATCCAGCACCCGCCGCCGGCCGCCCCGGTGCATCCGTTCCGCGGCCCACTCCTCGTCGCCGTGTCGGCGCCGGTGCCTGCGGATGGTGTGTCTGCCCTCCATGCCGAACATCCGGTGGAGGTCTCTTTTCATACCATGTGACATCGTGTCACTCCTCAGTTTTAGACAGCATTGAGATATATCTTGATAAATCTTGTGCAAGAGGCTTGTCGGAAAATTTTCGCCGTCCGCCGCTGCCGCGCAATGGCGCGCGATGCCCGGGTTGCGCAATCGCACCTTGTGTTGGTGGAACCAGATGTTACCGTCCGGTATAGGAAGCAGGGGAGAGAGTCATGAAGCTGGGAATCGTCTTCATCAACGCGGGCGCACGCTCGGGGCAGTCCATCATCGATCTGGCGACGCGGGCCGAGGCGGCCGGCGTGGAATCGGTCTGGACGGGCGAGCACGTCATGATCCCGGTCGAGTACGATTCGCCCTATCCGTACAACGAGAACGGTCGCATGGGCGTGCCGCCGGAAACCAATCTTGTCGATCCGCTGATCACGCTCGCGGCGGTCGCGGCGGCGACGAAAAAGGTGCGGCTGGGCACCGGCGTCAACATCCTGCCCCAGTCCAATCCGCTGCTGCTGGCCAAGCAGGCGGCCAGCCTCGACTTCATCTCGGGCGGCAGGCTGATGCTCGGCATGGGGATCGGCTGGCTGAAGGAGGAGTTCGACGCCATGGGCGTGCCGTTCGAGCGGCGCGGCGCCCGCTTCGACGACTACGTCCAGGCGATGCGCAAGGTGTGGTCGGGCGAGGTGGTCGAGCACCGCAGCGAGTTTCTCGACTGGCACGGCTTCAAGTCCTATCCGCTGCCGGTGCAGAACCCGCTGCCGGTGGTGATCGGCGGCGACAAGGGCAAGGCGTTCGAACGCATCGCCAAGTACGGCAATGGCTGGTACACGCCGCGCCCGACCCTCGACGAGGTGCTCAAGGGCCGCGATGCCATCGTCGACGCATGTGGCGCCGTGGGCCGCGACCCGGCCGAGATCGAGATCACCGCCATGTGGCACATGGCCGCCGGCCTCGACACCGTCCGCCGCTACGAGGACGCCGGCATCCACCGCATGCTGGTGCCGGTCATGGGCCGGCCCGACGACACCGTCGACCAGGTCGGCGAGGCGATCGCCAAGCTGTCCTAGTCCTGCGGCCTCAGCCGGCCGCCTGCTCGTCCACCGGTTCGATGGCCGGGTAGTCGGCGTGCCAGCGGTGGCGCTCGATCTCGAAGCGCAGCAGGTCCTCGCTGCAGGGCTCGGCGACGCCGTCCGCCTGCGCTTGGCGGGCGACGGCGAAGGCGATCTCGACGCTGACCGAGGGCAGTTCGGCGAGCGGCGGCAACAGGCCGGCGCAGGCAGGATCGGCCGAGGCCGCGGCCAGCGCCCGCGAGGCGGCCATCAGCATGCCGTCGGTGACGCGGGTCGCGCCCGACGCCACGACGGCAAGGCCCAGGCCAGGGAAGATATAGGCGTTGTTGCACTGGGCGATGGGGTAGGTCCGGCCGTCGAAGACGACGTCCGCAAACGGGCTGCCGGTGGCGACCAGCGCCCTGCCGTCGGTCCAGCGGATCAGGCCCTCGGGCTGCGCCTCGGCGCGGGAGTTGGGGTTGGACAGCGGAAAGACGATCGGCCGGCGCGCCTGGCGGGCGAACTCCCGGATCACCGCCTCGGTGAACAGGCCCGGCTGGCCGCTCACGCCGATGAGGGCGGTAGGCCCGGCGTTGCGCATCACGTCGAGCAGCGAGACGCGGTCGGCGGCGTCCAGGGTCCAACCCGAGAGCCGCTCCCGCGGCTGCGCCAGCGCGGCCTGGAAATCGGGCATCCCCTCGATGCCGGTGTGCAGCAGGCCGGGGCGGTCGACCATGAAGATGCGGTCGCGGGCGTCGCGGTCGGACAGGCCGTCGTCGCGCATGCCGGCGACGATCTCCTCGGCGATGCCGCAGCCGGCCGAGCCGGCGCCTACCACCACCACCGTCTGGTCGCGCAACTGCAGGCCGGCCGCCTCGCCGGCCGCCATCAGCGTCCCGAGCGCGACCGATGCGGTGCCCTGGATGTCGTCGTTGAACATGCACAGCCGGTCGCGGTAGCGGTGCAGCAGCCGTCCGGCGTTCTGCTGGGCGAAGTCCTCGAACTGGAGCAGCACCTTGGGCCAGCGCCGCGCCACCGCGTCGACCAGCGCGTCGAGAAAGGCGTCGTACTCCGCGCCGCGGACCCGCTCGTGCTGCCAGCCGATATAGAGCGGGTCGTCCAGCCGCTGGCGGTTGTCGGTGCCCACGTCGAGGAAGATGGGCAGCGTCCGGTCCGGATCGATGCCGCCGCACGCGGTGTAGAGCGACAGCTTGCCGATCGGGATGCCCATGCCGCCCGCCCCCTGGTCGCCCACGCCCAGCACCCGTTCGCCGTCGGTGACGACGATCACCTCCACGTCGTCCCGGTCCCAGTTGGCGAGGATGTCGTCGATCTGGTGGCGGTCGGGATAGGCGATGAACAGGCCGCGTGGGCGGCGGTAGATTTCGCTGAAGCGCTCGCAGGCCTCGGCCACCACCGGCGTGTAGATGATCGGCAGCATCTCGGGAAGGTGCTCGACCAACAGGCGATAGAACAGGGTCTCGTTGCGGTCCTGCAGCGCCCGCAGGTAGATGTGCTTCTCCAGGTTGGACGGCTTGATGCGGAAGGCCTCGTAGGTCCGGCGGAGCTGTTCGGACAGGGTGGCGATGTGCGGCGGCAGCAGGCCGAGCAGGCCCAGCGTCTCGCGCTCCTGCCGGCTGAAGCCGGTGCCCTTGTTGAGCAGCGGCTGGCTCAGCAGCTCGGTGCCGCGCAGGCTGGTGTGGTAGACGTTGCCCCGGTGTTTGGTGTGCATGGAGTGGCCGGCCTCCGCGAGAAGCGGACCTTAGGGTCCGTCCATTGCTATCACGTGACAGGTTCGTCCGAAAACGCCGTATCCGGCCAATAGGGCTCGCGCAGCATCCGCTTGAGCACCTTGCCCAGGGCGTTGCGGGGGAATTCGGCGCGGAACTCGACGGCGGCGATCCGCTGCGGCCTGGCCAGCCGCTCGTTGGCCCAGGAGCGGACCGCCTCCGCGTCGGGGGCGGCTCCCGGCTTCGGGATCACCAGGGCGAGCGGCGTCTCGCCCCATTTCGCGTCGGGCACGCCGATCACCGTGACGTCCGAGACGTCCGGATGGCCCGCGACCACCTGCTCGATATCGGCGGGGAAGACGTTGAACCCGCCGGAGATGATCATGTCCTTCTTGCGGTCGAGGATGTGGAGGAAGCCGTCGTCGTCGAACCGGCCGATGTCGCCCGAACGGACCCAGGTGCGGCCCGCGGGATCGCGCCAGACCAGCTCGCGGGTGGCGTCCGGCCGCCTGTGGTAGCCGCTCATGACGCCGCCGCCCCGGGCGACGATCTCGCCGGTCTCGCCGAATGGCAGTTCGTTGCCGTCGTCGTCGATCACCGTCAGGTCGAAGCCGATCACCGGCGTGCCCACCGAGCCCCATTTGGCCTCGGCGTCCTCGGGCTTGATCATGGTCGCAGCGCCTTCGGAATAACCGTAGAGCTCGTGGATGCAGGGCGCCATCCGGGCGATGACGGCCTTCTTGGTCTCCACCCGCAGCGGCGATCCGGCCGACAGCATCACCTCCAGGCTCGCCAGGTCGGCGCCGTCCAGCGCCGGGCTCTCCAGCGTGACGATGTACTGGGTGGGCACCATGAAGGTGTGGGTGATGCGCTCGCGCGCCGCGGTCTCGAGGAACGCCTCGGGCGAGAAGGATGGCAGGATGTTCAGGGTGCCGCCGACGAACAGCACCGGCAGCGCCATCAGCCACGTGCCGTTGGAGTAGAGGGGCGTCGTGGCCAGTGCCCGGCTGCGGCGAGAGAAGCGCATCTCGATCGCGTTGGACCAGGCGAAGTGCAGCCGCGCGGCGTGGCTCATCAGGATGCCCTTGGGCAGCCCCGTGGTGCCCGACGAATAGAGGATGTTGACGATCTCGTCGGGCAGGTAGTCGACCTCGGGTTCGGCGGTGTCCTGCGCCGCCATCCAGTCGGCCAGGCCGCGCCAGCCGGCCGCCTCGAAGCCGTGGGCGAAGAAGCCGTTCAGGCGCACCCCTTCCATGCCGGGGCGGGCGGCCTCGGCCAGGGCCCGGGTCTGGGCGTCCGCGAACAGCACCTGGGCGCCGGAATCCTGCATCAGGGTGCCGACCTGGCCGGGCGAGAGCATGGCCGAGACCGGCACCACGCAGGCGCCGGCCTTGATCGCGCCGAACATCACCGCCGTGGTCTCGGCGGCGTTGGTCATCAGCACCGCCACCTTGTCGCCCTCGGCGACGCCCAGCGCGTTGAGCCCGTTCGCCACCCGGTTCATGGCGTCGTTGAAGTCCCGCCAGGTCCAGCGCAGGTCGCCGCAGACCACCGCTTCGCGCCCGGGGAAATGGCGGGCGTGGTTGGCCCAGACATGCGGCAGCAGCACGCCGGGCGGATCGAGAATTTGCGGCATGGTCGCTCCCCCAAACCGGACTATGATCGGGGAAAGCAAGCATACGGGGAGCCGGGCCACAAGCATGTCCAATCGCCAGCAGCGCAGAATGCAGGAGAAGTCGATCCGCCGGCAGCGGAGCGCGGGCGGCGGCCCGCCGCCGCTGGTGACGCGCGACAACCTGCCGTCGGTCCTGCAGGCAGCGATCCGCTACCACCAGGAGGACCGCCTCCGCGAGGCCGAGGCGCTGTACCGGCAGATCCTGGAGGTCGACGGCGCCAGCATCGGCGCGCTGAGCGGCCTGGGCATGGTCGCCCACCAGGCTGGCCGCCACGAGGAGGCGCTCGAGCTGATCCGGCGGGCCATCGGACTGGGCGCGAGCGAGGCGGGCTTCTTCATGAATCTGGGCGCCGTCTGCGTCAAGGCCGGCCGCCCCGACGAGGCGGAAGACGCCTTTCGCGAGGCGATCGCCCGCGAGCCCCGCTACGGCGATCCCTATTACGACCTGGGCAACCTCTTCCTGGCGCAAGGCCGCCCGGACGACGCCATCGTCGTGTTCGACGCCTGCATGGCGGCGCGGGGGCGGGACTTCCACGCCCTGGCCTACCAGGCCCATGCGTTCGCCGAGGCCGGACGGACGGCCGAGGCCGGGCGCCTGCTGGATTTCGACACCTACGTGAAGACCTATCCATTCGAGCCGCCCGAAGGCTTCGCCGACGGGGAGTCGTTCCGCAAGGGGCTGGGCCGCTACGTGAAGACCCATCCCACCCTGCGCGGCAACGTGATGTCGACCGAGAACGGCCGCCACACCGGCGAGCTGATCAAGCCGCCGCTCGGCCCCATGGAAGGCATGGTGAAGCGCATCGACGAGGCGGTCCGCTGGTACAAGGCGCAGCTGCCCGACGATCCAGGCCATCCGGCGGTGCGCTGGGCGCCCGACCGCTGGCGGCTGACGGCCTGGGGCGTGGTGATGCACAACCGCGGCCACGAACGGCCGCACATCCATCCCAATGGCTGGCTCAGCGGAGTCTTCTACCTGCAGCTGCCGCCGGTGATCGACGACCCGGC
>WGNW01000077.1 GCA_016124315.1 Alphaproteobacteria bacterium | reverse complement strand
CCCGCCCACCGAGCCGTTCATGGGCGTGTGGACCGCGCCGTAGAGGGGCGCGCCGGCGCCGCCGAAGAAGTCCAAGTACTCCTGCCCGTCCTCGTCCCACAGGCGGGCGCCCGATCCCCGGTCGAAGACGACCGGGAAGGATCGGCAATAGCCGCGGACTTCGGATTCAAGGGTTTCGAAAATGCTCATCACTGCCCTCCTTGTTGGGCGAACGGGTTGTTGAAAGGACCGATACGGAACACGATTTCCTCCTCATGCCCCTCGCCGGGAAACAGCTCCCGACCGAATCGCCCGGATTCCTCGCACACGGTGCCCAGGCGCCGCGCCGCGCCGTTGAACAGTCCGAGCGACGCCGCGTTGGACGGGGTCACCGTGGTCTCGATGTAGCGCTTGTCGGCGGCGGACGGACGCTGCAGCAGCGCCATCAGCATGCGCGTGGCGATGCCTGCGCCGTGATGGTCGGGGTGCACGCCGACCTGCCACACGAACAGGGTGTCCGGATGCTCCGGGATGGTGAAGCCGCTGATGAAGCCGACGACGGCGCCGTCGCGCTCGGCGACCACCGAGGTGTCGCCGAAATAGGCGCCGACCATGACGTAGGCATAGGGCGAATTCATGTCGAGCCCGCCCGTGGCCTTGGCGACCTGCCACATGGCGGCGCCGTCCTGTTTCGTCGGCTGGCGAAAGCGCACGGAGTCCCGTTCGCTCGCGTGCGCCGGCCGGGATTCCAGATTCACAGACTTCTCTCCCTTCCCGGGCCGACGTTGCGCTGCGGCCCTGATGGATTCGTGTCGTCCAGCGCAGTATAATGGTGACGGTGCGGGAGGCTTTCAACCCCGCCTCCGGAGAAACAGTAATAGTGGCGGTAATAAATAGTAAAAAATCCCCTCAATTCTATCGCAAGGCTGGGCTGATCTATTGTAATTATAGTTTCCATAAGTAAATTTTATTATGCTCATCTCGACTCTATAGGTCAGACTTTATTGATTTCTCCGGACTTGATGTTTTAGTAGAGTCCTCTAAGTACTGCCCGTCACCGTCCGGGTTGCCGTGGGAACGTGCTGGAGGCCCGCTGGTTCCGCTTGTAAGGTTCATCCATCTCCACAGGTTGCGCGCCGTTGTCCAGACCGTCCATTCCCTCGCCCGAACGCCCGCCGATGATCGTGCCGCTGGTCATTGCCTGCGCGCTGTTCATGGAAACGCTGGACAGCACGGTGATCGCCACGGCGATCCCGGTAATCTCCCGCAGCCTCGACGAGAGCCCGCTGGCGCTGAACCTGGCGATGACCGCCTACATGCTGAGCCTGGCGGTGTTCATTCCGCTGAGCGGCTGGCTGGCGGACCGGTTCGGCGCCCGCCGGGTATTCTGCTCGGCGATCGTAATCTTCACCGCCAGCTCGCTGGGCTGCGCCATGGCGTTCGACCTGAACAGCCTGCTGCTCGCGCGCATCGTGCAGGGCATGGGCGGCGCCATGATGATGCCGGTGGGCCGGCTGATCCTGCTGCGCACCATCCCCAAGAGCCAGTTCGTCCAGGCCATGAGCTGGGTGGTGATCCCGGCGTTGATCGGTCCGGCGGTCGGTCCGCTGCTGGGCGGCTTCATCGCCACCTACTGGTCGTGGCGCTGGATCTTCCTGATCAACCTGCCGATCGGCCTGCTGGGGCTGGGCCTCGCGCTGCGCTTCATCGGCCCGGTGATCGGCCCGCGCCCCGGCAAGCCCGACATCGCCGGCTTCCTGCTGGTCGGCCTGGGCCTGGGCGCGTTCGCCTTCGGCGTCGACAATGTCGGCCGCGGCCTGATGCCGCCGGCGGTGATCGTCGCCGGCTTCCTGGTGTCGGCGGCGGCCCTCGCCGTCTACGCCCGTCACGCGCTGACCAGCCAGAAGCCGGCGCTCAACCTGCGCCTGCTGAGCATCCCGACCTTCCGCATCTCGGTGATCGGCGGCAGCCTGTTCCGAATCGGCATCGGCACGGTGCCCTTCCTGCTGCCGCTGATGTTCCAGCTCGGCTTCGGGCTGACGCCGCTCGGCTCGGGGGCGCTGACCTTCGCCACCGCCATCGGCGCCATGAGCATGAAGGTGGTGGCCCCGAAGATCCTTCGGCTCTACGGCTTCCGGCGGCTGCTGACCTGGAACACCCTGCTGAGCGGCGGCCTGCTGGCAGCGACGGGGCTGCTGCGGCCGGAGACGCCCTATGCGGTGATCCTGGCGCTGCTGCTCGCCTCCGGCTTCTTCCGGTCGCTGCAGTTCACCTGCATCAACGCGGTGGGCTTCGCCGACGTGGACGACCGGCGGATGAGCAACGCCACCAGCTTCACCAGCGTGATGCAGCAGATGAGCATGGGCATGGGCGTGGCGTTCGGCGCGCTGTTGCTCAACCTGATGCCGGGCGTCGACGTGACCTCCGGCACGCGCAGCATGGACCCGGCGGTGTTCACGCCGATCTTCGCCTGCGCCGGCCTGGTCTGCGCCACGTCGTGGCTGCTCTTCCGCCGTCTGTCGCCCGAGGCGGGCGAGGAGATGAGCGGCTACCGCCAGCCCGCCGAATAGGCCCTACAGCCAGCCTCGCCGCTTGAAATAGAAGTACGGCAGGATGGCCGACAGCACCATCAGCCCGAGCGACCACGGATAGCCGAACACCCAGGCGAGCTCGGGGATATGCTGGAAGTTCATGCCGTAGATGCTGGCGATCAGCGTGGGCGGCAGGAACACCACCGCCGCCACCGAGAAGATCTTGATGATGCCGGTCTGCTCGATGTTGATCATCCCGAGGGACGCGTCGAGCAGGAAGTTGATGTTGTTCGACAGGAAGGTCGCGTGGTCGCTGAGCGACAGCACGTCGCGCGAGACCACCTTGAAGGTGCGCGAGGCGGCCTTGCGCTCCGGCTTGCCCTCGCCGGGCCGGTTGAGGAAGGTGATGAGGCGGGCGATGCTGAGCAGGCTCTCCCGGGTGCGCGAGGTGAGGCCCTGGGCCTGGCCCAGCTGGCGCAGCACCTCCTCGAAGTCCACGTCGCCGCGGGAGCGGCCCTTGGCGAACACCCGCGACGACATGTCGTCCAGCTCGTGCTGCACCCGCTCCAGGATGTCGGCGACCCGGTCGGCGATGGCGTCGAGCAGCCCGGCCAGCACGTCCTCGCGGGAGTAGCAGGGGGTGCCCTGCCGCTGCACCTGGGCGGCGAAGGCACGGAACGGCAGCGGGTCCGAATAGCGCTGGGTGACCAGGCACGGGCCGGTGGTGATGAAGGTGATCGGCTGCAACTGAGGTGTCTCGGTCTCGACCCGCGACAGCACCAGCGCGGTCATGAACGCCGCCGCCCCTTCCTGGTAGAGCCGGCTCGACAGTTCGATCTCGCCCATTTCCTCGTGCGTCGGCACCTCGATGCCGAGCACGGATTCGACGAGCCGTTGCTCCGCTGCCGTCGGCTCGAACAGGTCGATCCACACGACGCTGGCGTCGATGCCGTCGGCGTGGAGGACGGAAGTCGGGGAAAGGATGCCGTTCTGGCGGGAATAGGCGGTGATCATGGGCGCCTCGCTTGCGGCTGGGCGGTCGATCGGAGGGGTGAGGGAACGCTATGCCCGGCTGCGCCTTCCGCCGGCGCACCGGGCCATCATCGCTTCGAGTCCCAGGCCGCGGAGCGGGTGATGGAATCGAATTCCTTGCGCGCCTTCGTCAGCTGGTCGCCGTCCACCTTGATGCCGGCCACCTTCATGCTGCCCAGCTCCCCGTGCCGGTCCACCTCGCAGCGGACCGCGATACGCTGCGGATCGCCCGTGTTCTGGCTGATGAACTCGATCTTGGCATAGGACGGCCCCCACTTCTGAGTATCCACCCTGGCTGCATGCAGCACCTCGTCGAACGTCCGGGCGGAAGCGATGCAGGCGCTGGTGATCACGTCGGACTTGTAGACGACGCCGCACCCCGACATCGCCACGGCGACGCCGGTCACAACCCACACCAAGTGCTGCTTCATGAAAGACCTGTTCTTTTCCGATCCGTCGCATCTTATAGGCTAAACGCCGCCGCGGGAGAAAGTGCCCATCGGCCGGAATTCCACATCGAGATTCCGCTCAGCGTCCCCGGGCGGCGTCGGCGAAGGTCTGCCGCGCCGACTCGAAGGCTTCTCCGATCAGGCGGTCCTCGCCCACCTTGATCCGCCGCAGCCTGCCGGCGGTGTCGACCTTGCACTTCACGACGATCCGGCCGTCGCCGCTGGCCGGCAGGTAGCGCACGATCGCCTCGCGCCCCACCACCGCCCGGTACTCCGGCGACGTGCCCGACAGATCCGGCCGGACCACCACCGCCGATGCCTCGCAGCCGGCCAGCATGGCCTTCTTGTCCAGCGGCTCGCCGCAAGCCGCCAGCGCACAGGTGAGAGCCACGAGTAGAAGCGCCCGAGTCCGCATCGCGGGATTCATAACATGGCAGGCGCGCACGTCCAGCGCGCCCGTTCGGAAAACCGCGACTACGCCTTCTCCAGCACGTGCACGGCGCAGGCCTGGCCGAGGCCGAGCACGTGGGTGAGGCCGATGCGCGCACCCTCCACCTGCCGCGCGCCCGCCTCTCCGCGCAGATGGGTCGCCACCTCGTAGATGTTGGCGATGCCGGTGGCGCCCAGCGGATGGCCCTTGGACAAGAGCCCGCCCGAGACGTTGACCGGGATGCGGCCGCCCAGCCAGGTGGCGCCCGAGTCGATCAGCGCGCCGGCCTCGCCCTCGCCGCACAGGCCCAGGTTCTCGTAATGGACGATCTCGGCGGTGGCGAAGCAGTCGTGCAGTTCCACCAGGTTGACGTCCTCGGGGCCGATGCCCGCCTTCTCGTAGGCCACCCTGGCCGCGTCGCGAGTGCAGGTGTTGAAGTCGGGCAGGGTGAGGTCGCGCTCGGAGAAGCGGTCGCTGGTCAGCGCCGAGGCGCGCACCTTGACGGCGCGGGACATCCCCAGCTCGCGGGCCTTGCGCGCCGAGCAAAGCACCGCGGCGGCCGAGCCGTCGACGTTCACCGAGCACATCAGCTTGGTGTTGGGATAGGCGATCATCTCGGCGCCCATCACCTGCTCCAGCGGCGTCTCGATCTGGTACATGGCCTTGGGATTGAGGGTGGAGTGGTGGTGGTTCTTCACCGACACCTTGGCGAACTGCTCGGGCGTGGTGCCGTATTTGCGGGAATGCTCCTGGCCGACCTCGGCGAACAGCGCCGGCATCAGCCGCGAGCCCAGCAGGCCCTCGCGCGGCACGCCGTCGGCGCCGCCGCCGGCGTTGCCCAGCAGGCCCTTGCCCATCTGCTCCACGCCCACGGCCAGCACCAGGTCGTATTCGCCCGACTTCACCGCCATCCAGGCTTCGCGGAAGGCGGTGGCGCCCGAGGCGCAGGCGTTGGTGGAGTTGACCACCGGGATGCCGGTCTGGCCGATCTGCTGCAGGATCTTCTGGCCGACATACTGGGTGACGTGGCTGACGTTGCCCAGGTAGAGCGCCTGCATGTCGCCGATGCCCAGGCCGGCGTCGTCCAGCGCCAGCAGCGCGGCTTCGGCGCCGATGGCGTCGATGCTGCGGTCCGGGAAGCGCCCGAACCTGATCATGTCGACGCCGATTACGTAAACGTCCTCGCTCATTTCAGCTCTCCTGTGAGACTGCGTGGCAGCAGGCTGGACCCTCACCCTCCCATGCCCGCCGGGCGCGGGCCCCTCCCTTTCCCGCAAGCGGGCGAGGGGCACGGGGCGTGCGCAACACGGGTTCCCTCTCCCCGGGGGAGAGGGTCAGGGTGAGGGGGCCTCCCGCATGCATCGTCAACCCTTCGCCGGCACGAAGAAATACGACACGTAGGGCCGGCCCTGCTTGTCCTTGTGCTCGAGCTCGCGGAACACGACCTCGACCTTCATGCCCATCTTCACGTGATCGGTGTCGGGCGCCACGTCCACCAGCGTGCCCTTCAGGGCGCAGGCGCCGTCCAGGTCGACGGTGGCCGACACGAACGGCACCTGGATGCCCGGATAGGAGCGGTAGACGATGGAGAAGGTGTAGAGCTCGCCCGTGGTGGGCAGCCTCACCGCCTCGAAAGGCTTGCGCGAGAAGCACTTGGAGCAGGCCATCCGCTCGCCCGCATAGACCGTGCCGCAGTCGGCGCACCGGCTGCCCGCCAGGAAGGGCGCGCCCCGCTCGTCGAATTTCAGGAACGGCACGATCGTCGGCGGATCGGCCAGCGCGGTCTCTGTCATCTCTTCGTCCCCTAATTCACCTGCCGCGCGGACTCGCCCCAGAAGCGGGCGCGCAGCGCCTTCTTGTCCGGTTTGCCGATGGCCGTGACCGGGATGGCGTCGGCGAACTCGACCCGCTTGGGCGCCTGCACCGACCCCTTCTTCTCCTTCACCAGGGCCACCAGTTCCTCGGCGGTAACCTTAGCGCCGTTTTTCGGCACGACAACCGCCGTGACCGCCTCGCCCCACTTGTCGTCGGGCACGCCGATGACGGCGGCCTGGGCGACGGCGGGATGATGGGTCAGCACATCCTCCACCTCCTTGGGATAGACGTTGAACCCGCCGGAGATGATCATGTCCTTCTTGCGGTCGACGATGTAGAGGTAGCCGTCCTGGTCGCGCCGCGCCATGTCGCCGGTGTGCAGCCAGCCGCCGCGCAGCGCCGCCGCCGTCTCCTCCGGCCGCTTCCAGTAGCCGTCCATGGCGAGCGGGCTGCGCACGCAGATCTCGCCCACCTCGCCCACCGGCACCTCCTCGTCGTCCTCGCCCAGCAGCGCCACCTGGACGTTGGCGACCGGAAAGCCGCACGACGACAGCCGCTCGGGATGGGTGGGATCGTGGTCCCAGGTGTTGAGGGTGGTCACCGTCATCGGCAGCTCCGACTGGGCGTAGAGCTGCAGGAAGACCGGGCCGAACACGCCCAGCGCCTCGCGCAGGCGCGCCGGCGACATGGGCGAGGCGCCGTAGATCACCAGCTCCAGGCTCGACAGGTCGAGCTCGCGCACCCGCGGGTGGTCGAGCAGCCGGTAGAGCATGGTGGGCACCAGCCAGGTGACGGTGATCCGCTCGCGCACGATGCAGTCGAGGAACCGGTCCGGATCGAAGCCCTCCTGCAGGTGGACGGTGCCGCCCTTCACCAGGGTCGGCGCCACCAGCGCGCCGCCGGCATGGGACAGCGGCGTGACCACCAGGATGCGCACCTCGCGGGGCCATTCCCATTCCGCCATCATCATCAGCACCGAATTGACCGAGGTGCGGTGGCGGTGGACCACGCCCTTGGGCCGTCCCGTGGTACCGCCGGTGTAGGTGAGGCCGAGGATGTCGCCGGGCCGGGCGTCGTCCCACAGCGGCGCCGGGGCGAAGCCGTCGGCCTCGGCGAGCAGGTCGGCGCCCACGTTGCACGGGCCGACGCCGAGCACGTGGGCGAGCTGGGGCGACCGGGCGGCCAGCGCCGCGCCCCGCTCGGCGTAGTGCGGATCGACGGCGAGCGCGTCGGCCTCGGAATCGGCGATGATGAAGGCATGGTCGTCGACCGCGCCCAGCGGATGCAGCGCGGTGTAGCGGATGCCCAGCAGGGTGGCGGCGATGCGCAGCATCACCGTCTCCGGCCGGTTCGAGCCGAGCTGGCACAGCGCCTTGCCCCGGCCCAGGCCGCGCGCGCGGAGCGCCTGCATGATCTGGCTGATCCGCTCGCCCATCTGGCGGTAGGTGAGGCGCCTGTCGCCGGCCACCAGCGCCTCGCGGCCGGCGTAGCGCTCAATGGCCCGCAGGCTGAGCTGGCCGGCGGTGGTGCCGAGATGCAGATCGTCCGTCTCGCTCATGCGCGTCCCCGTTTTCCCCGGTCCCGACCTTGCCCGGTTCCGCAAGGCAAGGAAAGCCCTCTCGACGGTCTTTGGCTTCGGGCGAAATCTCCCTAAACTGCGCCTCCACCACAGGGGAGACACCGGATGGACTTCATGAAATGGACGGTCGGCGACGTCACCGTCACCAAGGTGCCCGAGCTGGACCGGGTGCCGGGCATGCGCGGGCTGATCCCGCAGGCCACCAGGGAGGCGATCGCGCCCATCGCCTGGCTGCAGCCCCACTTCGTCACCGAGGACCTGAAGATGCTGGCCAGCATCCACGCCCTGGTGGTGGAGGCCGGCGGCCGGCGCATCCTGGTGGACACCTGCGTCGGCAACGACAAGGACCGGGCCTACGACGCCTGGAACCACATGCAGGGCCCGTTCCTGCAGGACCTGGAGCGGGCGGGCTTTCCCCGCGAGAGCATCGACACGGTGCTGTGCACCCACCTGCACATCGACCATGTGGGCTGGAACACCATGTGGGTGGACGGGCGCTGGGTGCCGACCTTCCCCAACGCCCGCTACCTGATGGGCCGCCGGGAGTTCGACTACTGGAAGGAAGAGGCCGACGCCGACGACGCCAAGCCCGAAGGCGGCAAGAGCATGCTGGAGAGCGGCCAGGTGTTCGGCGATTCGGTGCGCCCGGTGTTCGAGGCCGGCCTCGTCGACCTGGTGGAGACCGACCACGCGATCTGCGACGGCGTCCGGCTGGTGCCGACGGTGGGCCACACGCCGGGCCACGTCAGCGTGCTGATCGAATCGGCCGGCGAGACGGCGATGATCACCGGCGACTTCATGCACCACCCCTGCCAGATCGCCCGGCCGGAATGGGCCGCCGCGGTGGACTACGATTCCGAGCAGTCGACGCGGACCCGGCGCGAGGTGTTCGCGCGCTACGCCGACACGCCGACGCTGATCATCGGCACCCATTTCGCCAGTCCCACCGCCGGCCGGCTGGTGCGCGACGGCGACAGCTACCGGCTCGTCGTGTAACATGCCGGCCCGTATGATCCCGGCCCGCGCAAGCTGACAGGAGACCGTCTTCCACACCGCCCCGCTCCAGCATCCGCCCGGCAGGGGACAGCGGCCGTGAACCGGAACGCGTCGCGGATCGTCTTCATCGTCCTGGTGCTCGGCGCCGTCGGCTTCTACGCCTGGAGCGGCTGGCGCGACTACCGGCAGGCGGCGCCCGAGGTGCACGCCTTCCGCGCCCCCGACATCCCCTATGCGCCGACGCCGCAGATCGTCGTCGACCGGATGCTGGAGGCGGCCCGGCTGAAGAAGACCGACCTGCTCTACGACCTGGGCTCGGGCGACGGCCGCATCGTGCTCACCGCCGCCCAGAGCTACGGCGTGAAGGCCGACGGCTTCGACCTCGACGCGGCGCTGGTGGCGAAGTCGCGCGCCGCCGCCCGTGCCCTCGGCCTCGACCGGCTGGTGAGCTTCGAGCGGCGCGACATCCTGACCCTCGACCTGTCGCCGGCCGACGTGGTGACCCTGGCGCTCAGCCCCGACCTCAACCGCCGGCTGCTGCCCCAGATCCAGCACATGAGGAAGGGCGCCCGGGTCGTCAGCCACGACTTCGGCCTGCCCGGCTACACGCCCGACAAGCTGATCCGCTACGCGCCGGAGATGAAGCAGGGCCGTGAGCACCTGATCTACGTCTACACCCTGCCGCTGCATACCGAAGCCGCGGCGACGCCGGTCGACAAGCGCACCGGCGCGGGCATCAACTTCGTGCCCACGCCCCAGCCCGTCGCCGAGGAGATGCTGGCCATGGCCAAGGTGGCCAAGGACGACCTGGTGATCGACCTGGGCTCGGGCGACGGCCGCATCCTGATCACCGCGGCGAAGGACTACGGCGCCCGCGCCATCGGCTACGAGATCAACCCGGAGCTGGTGGCGCTGTCGCGCAAGAAGGCCGAGGAGGACCATGTGCAGGACCGGGTGGAGGTGCGCCAGGGCAACCTGTTCGACGCCGACCTGACCCAGGCCGACGTGGTGACCCTCTATCTGAGCCCGACCATGAACGAGAAGCTGCTGCCCCAGCTCAACACCATGAAGCCGGGCGCGCGCATCGTCAGCCACGATTTCGACATTCCCGGCATCAAGCAGCAGACCGTGGTCAAGGTGACGCCGGGCGGTGCCTACAAGCGGGAGCGCACTATCTATCTGTGGACAACCCCGCTGCAGCGGGCGGATGACTAACCGAACCGAAAAAAGGGGCGCGATCATGACCATGATGAAGGCCGTCAATCCGGCGAACGGCGAGCTCGTCGGCAGCTATCCCGAACTCACGCCGGGCGAGGTGGGCAAGAAGATCGACAACGCCGCCCGCGCCTTCCGCGACTGGGCCGAAACCCCCATCGAGGCGCGCGCCGCGCTGCTGCCCCGGCTGGCCGAGGTGCTGGAGCGCCACAAGGAGCGCTACGCCACGCTGATGACCGTCGAGATGGGCAAGCCCATCCAGCAGTCCCGCGGCGAGATCGAGAAATGCGCCTGGCTGTGCCGCTTCTACGCCGAGCACGGCCCCGGCTTCCTCGAGGATGAGGTGGTGAAGACCGAGGCGCACCGCGCCTTCGTGTCGTTCCGGCCGCTCGGCGTGGTGCTGGCGGTGATGCCGTGGAACTTCCCGTTCTGGCAGGTGCTGCGCTTCGCCGTGCCCGGCATGCTGGCGGGCAACGCGGCGCTGCTCAAGCACGCCTCGAACGTGCCCGGCTGCGCGCTGGCCATCGAGGAGGCGCTGCGCGAGGCCGGCCTGCCCGACGGCGTGTTCCAGACCCTGCTGATCCCCAGCGGCATGGTGGGCGGCGTCATCGAGCACAAGGCGGTGCGCGCCGTCACCCTCACCGGCAGCAACGCCGCCGGCCGCGCCATCGCCTCCCAGGCCGGCGGCTGCCTGAAGAAGTCGGTGCTGGAGCTGGGCGGCAGCGACCCGTTCGTGGTGCTGGAGGACGCCGACCTGGACAAGGCCGCCGAGGCCGGCGCCGCCAGCCGGCTGTTCAACACCGGCCAGGCCTGCATCGCCGCCAAGCGGTTCATCGTCGTCGACGGCGTCGCCGAGGCGTTCCAGGAGAAGCTGGCCGAGCGGCTGAAGGCCCGCAAGATGGGCGATCCCATGGACGAGAACACCGCCGTCGGCGCGCTGGCCCGCGCCGACCTGCGCGACGACCTGCACGAGCAGGTGGAGCGCAGCCTGGAGAAGGGCGCCCGCAGCGTGCTGGGCGGCGTCATCCCCAACGACGAGGGCGCCTACTACCCCGCCACCATCCTCACCGGCGTGCACCAGGGCATGCCCGCCTTCGACGAGGAGCTGTTCGGCCCGGTCGCCTCCCTCATCACCGCGAAGGACGAGGCCGAGGCGCTCGACATCGCCAACAACTCGCCCTTCGGCCTCGGCGCCAACGTGTTCACCGAGGACCTGGAGCGCGGCCAGCGCATCGCCCGCGACCGCTTCGAGGCCGGCGTCTGCTTCGTCAACGACTTCGTCAAGTCCGACCCGCGCCTGCCCTTCGGCGGCATCAAGGAGAGCGGCTACGGCCGCGAGCTCGGCATCTTCGGCATCCGCGAGTTCACCAACGTCAAGACGGTGGTGGTGGCCTGAGCGGCCTGAATTCCTTCACCCGCTCGGGTCGAGTGAATTCGCGCCAGCGAATTCGTATCGAGACCCCGCCCGCCGGAGCCACGCATCTCGATACGCCGCTGCGCGACACTCGATGCGAGCGGAGAGGTGTGGAAGGCTGCCGAGCCGCCGACGGCGTGCCACATCGCCATTCGCGAGACAGGGCCCACCATTGCGAATAAGATCAGCCGCGGGAGATTCACAGCCACGTTCATGATCCAATGCTTAGTCGCAATCGGTTGCCAGTCGCTGCGTTTGGAGGATGTCTAGTTGCTATCGCGGCTTTTGGCGCATTAGCCCAGCAGCAACCAACAGAGTCGACCAGCCATGGTGAAGACGGAGGCGGGAGAGCCGTAGAGGCCCCGCCACCAAAGCCAAAAGGCGATCAGACTAAAGCTGACGCACAGCGCCCAGCCAGCTCCCCGGAGGCATCTAGTATCTCCGCCCAACGTGAGAGGCAGGCCAACCCAACCTGCGACGAACGTTGCCAGAATGCCGAGCGACGTGAAAAGGACGATCTTGAGGCGCAGCAATCCATGGCGGTGGCTGCGGAGCAGGTTGTTGACCTCACGTTTTGGCAGCTCTGCCTGGGCGTCCTGGGCCTCGTGCTCGTGCTGTTCACCATCCGCCAAAATCAAGGAATGCTGAAAAGCGCCATCGCTGCCACAGAGGCTGCGGCCGAAAGTAACCGTATTACTACTCAGCAACTCATTATCGAAAACCGACCATGGCTCAATATCAAAGAGATCTCCGCTAGAGAGGACTCGTTTCGGGCCGGAAATTTTGTGGGTGTGCTGAAATTTATGGTCGAAAACATCGGGAATAGCCCTGCGTTGGAAATCCAGGCTTATGGTTCTGTAAGGGAGGCGGGCAGCGTAGAAATATTTTCTGACAACATTAAAATCGAAGACTTGGACCTATTCGACGCATTTGTCGAGGTTTGTATGAACGAGTATGGGACGCGGAAGGGGCACTTTAGATCTATCTTCCCTAAGGATCACGCCAGGATGTCGATCCCCATATCGTTCTCTTTACATGAAAATCACAACATAGAGGAAATCCCGCAGACTCTCACTGTCGACTGTTGCGTTTGCTACTCGTCCAAGGTCTCTGATCAGATATTTCGAACCGCTTTTACGCTTAACTTGAACAGGACCCAGTCTCAAACCGATCTGGTGAATGGTAAGAGAGACGGCTGGCGGGTCGTCGGTGATGATGTCGTGACAATCAGCCGCACCAAAGCCAACTCAGTGACCTAACACCGCGAGCCACGGCGCCACCAACACGCTAATCACTCCCGGCAGCACGGCGCAGGGCTTGGTGCGTTGGCTACATAATGCCGGCGAATTCGTATCGAGACCCGCCGGTCGTGCCCGCGCATCTCGATACGCCGCTGCGCGGCACTCGATGCGAGCGGAGAGGACCGGAAGTGGCCGCACGCCGTGCTTTGCCTGTTGATCCGGGCCCGGCGCCGCCCTACCGTGTGTAACCGCATGGTAACAGTGTCGGGGAGAGGGTGATGCAGGCGGACATGGTCGTCAGGAACGGACTGGTGGTCGACGGCTCGGGAGGCGCGCCGTTCACCGGCGACGTGGCCATCGCCGACGGCCGGATCGTCGCGGTGGGCGCCTTCGACGGCACCGCGCGCGAGACCATCGACGCCGGCGGCAAGGCGGTGGCGCCCGGCTTCATCGACATCCACACCCACTACGATCCCCAGCTCTGCTGGGACCGGCTGGCGACGCCGTCGCTGGAGCACGGCTGCACCACGGTGGTGATCGGCAACTGCTCGCTGTCGGTGGCGCCGGTCCGCGACCGGGCGGCGGCGAAGAAGCTGGTCAGCATGTTCCGGGTGATCGAGGACATCGGCGACGCCACCTTCGAGGAGGGCGTGCCCTGGTCGTGGGAGAGCTTCCCCGACTATCTCGACCACATCCGCCAGGGCCTGGGCATCAACGTGGGCGCGCTGGTGGGCCATTCGGCGCTGCGGCTCTACGTCATGGGCGAGGCGGCGCAGGAGCGGGTGGCGACCGACGACGAGATCGCCGAGATGGCGCGGCTGCTGACGCAGGCCATGCAGGCCGGCGCCATCGGCCTGTCCACCTCCTATGTCGACATCGACGAGAACATGAAGCCGGTGCCCAGCCGCTACGCCGACATGCGGGAGAAGCTGGCGCTGGCCCGCGCCATGGCGGCGACCGGGCGCGGCGTGATGCAGACCGTGCCGTTCTTCCTCGATCCGGTGAAGCAGCTGGCCTGTATCGACGAGCTGGCGGAGATCTCGCGCCAGTCGGGCGTGATGTGCACCCTCGCCCCCATCGTCTACAGCCCGCTGGGCACCCTGTGGCAGGATTCCCTCGACCGGCTGGCGGCGGTGCGCGAGACCGGCGCCAACGTCTACGGCCAGTCCATGCCGCGCCCCTTCGACCTCAACATGCGGCTGTCGGAGAACTCGTTCCTGCTGCTGTCCATGCCGGCCTGGGCCCAGGCGCTGAAGCTGGGGCCGGCGGAGCGGCTGGCCTATTACGCCTCGCCCGAGACCCAGGAGACGCTGATCCGGGAGATGAGCGCGCCGCAGGCCATCGCGCTGTTCGGCAGGATGCGGGTGGGCCAGGTGAGCCATGCGGACAACAAGCCCTTCCAGGGCCGGCCGCTGGCGGAGGTGGCGGCCGAACTGGACGAGCCCCTGCCGCGCGCGCTCATCGACATCGCGCTGCGCGACAGGCTGGAAGCCGAGTTCCAGCTGGTCGGCGCGATCCACGGCGACGAGACCTACGTCGCCCGCATCCTCGACCATCCGGCCTGCCTGGTGGGCGCCTCCGACGCCGGCGCGCACATCGCCCAGTTCTGCGGCGCCGGCGACACCTGCTACATGCTGTCGCGCCACGTGCGCGAGCGCGGCGACATGAGCCTGGAGCGCGCCGTGCACCGGATGACGCTGGAGGTCGCCCGCGCCTGGGGCATCGCCGACCGGGGCCTGCTGCGGCCGGGCATGGCCGCCGACGTGGTGGTGTTCGACCCCGCCACCATCGAGCGCGGCGAGGAGGTGTTCGTCAACGACGTGCCGGGCAACGCCAATCGCTACATCCGCCGTCCGACCGGCGTCGAGGCGGTCATCGTCAACGGCCGGCTGGCGGTGCGCGGCGGCGCCTACACGGCGGCGCGGGCCGGCGCCATCGTCTGAGCCGCCGCCCGCCAGGCGGGCCGGATTTCAGCGTGACGCGGCCCGTCAAGCGGGCATGGTTTCAACGTGACGCGGCCCGTCAAGCGGGCCGGATTTCAGCGTGACGCGGCCCGTCAAGCGGGCCGGCTTTCAGCGTGACGCGGCCCGTCAAGCGGGCCGGATTTCAGCGTGACGCGGCCCGTCAAGCGGGCCTGGTTTCAACGTGACGCGGCCCGTCAAGCGGGCCGGGCTTTCAGCGTGACGCGGCCCGTCAAGCGGGCCGGCTTTCAACGTGACGCGGCCCGTCAAGCGGGCCGCTTGTGCACCAGATTGTCGCCGACGAACTGGAACACCACCTCGCCGTGCTGGTTGCGCAACTCGTGGCGCATGGTGACGCGGCCGATGTCGGTGCGGCGCTTCCAGGGGCGCTTCTCCACCACCTCGGCCCAGGCGCGCACCGTGTCGCCGGGCTTGAGCGGCTTGCGCCAGCGCACCTGGTCCCAGCCGATGCCGCACACCCAGCGCACGTCGCCCATGGAGCGGTGGTCGAGCATCCGCCAGATCGCCGCGGTGTAGATGCCGCTGGCGGTCAGCCCCTCGAACACCGGGTGGCTGGCGGCGGTCGCCTCGTCGTTGTGGAAGTACTGCGGGTCGTAGCGGGTGGCGAAGGCGACCATGTCGTCCTTGTCCAGCACGAAGGGCTCGGACTCGACGGTCTCGCCCACCTCCAGATCCTCGAAGTAGCGCCATTCGGCCATGGCGTCGGCCTCCGCGACAAGCTAGCGTGAATGCCGTTGTAGTTTTTTCAGCCGGATGCCGCAACGGCTGCGCCTTGGGGGAGGGGCGCGTCATGAACTACCTGGCGTTCATCCTGTCGAACCCGAGGTTCCTCGCCTACGGATTCATGATGCTGTTCTTCTCGGGCTTCGGGCAGACCTACTATTTCGGCCCGTACACCGCCGACGTGCGCGAGGCGTTCGGCCTGAGCCACGGCGAGATCGGCCTGCAGTTCTCGCTGGCCACCGGCCTCGCCAGCCTGCTGATGATGTGGGCCGGCCGCAAGATCGACGACGTCGACCTGCGGCTGTTCACCTTCATGATCTGCGTGGCGCTGATCGCCGGCTGCTTCACCATGTCGGGCGCCCATTCCATGCCGACGCTGATCCTGGCGTTCTTCCTGCTGCGGCTGTCGGGGCAGGGGCTGATGGTGCACGCCTCGTTCACCTCCATGGCGCGCTACTTCGACAAGGAGCGCGGCAAGGCGATCTCCATCGCCGCCTTCGGCATGACCGCCTCGCAGGCGGTGTTCCCGTTCCTCGGCGAAACCCTCAACCGCGCCTTCGGCTGGCGCGACGCCTGGTACTGGAGCGCCATCTTCCTGACCCTGACGCTGATCCCGATGATGCTGTGGCTGCTCACCGGCCACAAGGAGCGGCACGAGGCGTTCCTGCGCGACACCGAGGAGGGCCAGGCGGGGAGCAAGTCGGGCTGGACGCGGCGGGTGCTGCTGCGCGACCCGCGCTTCTACCTGATGATCCCGTCGTCCCTCGCCATGCCCTACATCCTCACCGGCTTCATCTTCCACCAGCAGTACATCGCCCGGCTGCAGGGCTGGGCGGGCGACCTGCAGCCCAAGGCGTTCGTCGCCTTCGCCGCCTCGGGCTTCGTCTGCTCGGTGATCGCCGGGCCGCTGATCGACCGGCTGGGCGCGCGCCGGCTGATCGCCTGGAACCTGCTGCCGTTCCTCGCCGGCATGCTGTGCCTCGCCGTCATCGACCACCCCGCGGCCGCCTGGCTCTATCTGGGCCTGTCGGGCATCACCCTGGGCTTCGGCATCGCCGTCGGCACCGCGTTCTGGTCCGAGCTGCACGGGCCGCGCCACGTCGGCTCGGTCCGCGCGATCATGGGCTCGCTGGGCATGCTGGCCACCGCCGCCTCGCCCTATACCATGGGCGTGCTGCTGGACCAGGGCGTGACGGTCCACGCGCTGGGGCTGGGCAGCGCCGCCTATCTGGGCGTCGGCTCGGTGCTGGTCTGGCTGGCGGTGACGCGCTACTGGGAACAGCCGCACCTGACCGCGGAGGGAGCCGCATGACCCGATTCGAATTCTTCTTCGACTGCTCGAGCCCGTGGACCTATCTGGGCTTCGTCAACGTCCAGCCGCTCGCCGCCCTGCACGGCGTCGACATCGTCTGGCGGCCGATCCTGGTGGGCGGCGTGTTCAACGCCGTCAACGACAGCGTCTACCGCAACCGGGAGAACCCGGTGCCGGCCAAGGCGGCCTATTCCCGCAAGGACCTGCAGGACTGGGCGCGCCTCGCCGGCATCGCCATCAACTGGCCGTCGATCTTCCCGGTCAACAGCGTCAAGGCGATGCGCGGCTGCTTCGTGGCCGAGGAGGCGGGCGTGCTGGTGCCCTATGCGCAACGGGTGTTCGCCGCCTACTGGGGCGAGGACCGGAACATCGCCGACGACGCGGTGCTGGGCGGCATCGCCGAGGCCAGCGGGCTGGGCCGGGAGCACTTCCTCGACCGCATCGCCGAGCCCGCGGTCAAGGAACGGCTGAAGACCAACACCCAGGAGCTGATCGACCGGGGCGGCTTCGGCTCGCCCACCATGTTCGTCGACGGCACCGACATGTATTTCGGCAACGACCGGCTGCCGCTGGTCGACGCCGCGTTGCGCCGGCGCGCCGGCTGAGGCTCAGCCGCCGGGCCGCGCCGCCTCCTCCAGCCGCCCGCCCTCCATGCGCCGCATCGCCTCGAGCAGGCCCGGCATCACCGGCACCGGCCGGTGGGTGGCGAGGTCGGCGCACACCAGCACCGTCTCGCCCGAGGCCAGCAGGGCGTCCTCGCCGGAGGCGTGGATCTCGAACAGGTTGGTGACGCTGGTGCGCCCGATCCGCGCGGCGCGCACGCAGACGTCGACCAGCTGGTCGAAGACCAGGGGCCGGCGGTATTCCACCACCGAGCGTACCAGGTGGAAGTCGAGGCCGGTGCGGCGGATCTCGCCGGCATAGTCGTAGCCCGCCGCCCGCAGGTACTCGGTGTGGGCGACGTCGAAATAGGTCAGGTAATGGGCGTTGAACACGACGCCCTGGGCGTCCACCTCGGCGTAGCGGACCCGCAGCTGGTGGCAGAAACTGAAATCGGCGCGCGGCATGGCGACACCTTCCGGCAATTCGCCCGCCCGCGCAATGCCGGCAGGTCCCACGCGGGCGGGCGAACGCCGCACCGAAACCGTCTCCGGAACCATCGTCGGCCGACGGTGCTGCCGCTCCGGATGACAGGTCCGGCAAAACCGGTATTATCGGGGCCCTTGCCCGGAAGATTCGGAGTGCTTGCATGCTGCGCAAACTTGGCCTTGTGACCACCGCGATCGCGCTGATGGCCGCGCAATCCGCGCCCGCCTTCGCCCAGGAATGGCGGCACATCTACGCGCCGCAGGACAACACCCTGGCGGGCGTGATGAACGAGCGCGACGTGGCCGGCATGGCCTATCTGAAGATCCCGTTCGGCGGGACGGCCCACATGCGCAAGCAGCCGGTGCAGTACGGCTTCGCGGTGGCGACGCGTCTGCCCGACCAGACCGACACCACCCTGGTCGACACCAGGCGCGGCCTGGCGCCGCTGATGAACCTGAGCTTCTCGCCCGACGGCTTCGACGACCTGAAGGTCAACGGCCTGAGCATGCGCGAGAGCTACCAGCGGCTCGCCTACCGCAGCGAGGGCGAGCCCTCGGCGTGGTGGACCTACGGCCTGATGGCGCTGGCGCTGGGCACCGCGGCGGTGGTCGTCGTCGCCGCCAGCAGCGACGGCTCCAAGCAGTAGGGCGCGCGGGCCCGCCGACAAACCGCGCGGGCGGCCGCCGAGCGTGTTGACAAGGCGGGGCGGCGACCATATGGTCCGCGCCTCAATTTCAGCCGCCAGCGCGGCGCGGAGCAGGACCATGAAGATCAAGAACTCACTCAAGTCGCTGAAGGCGCGCCACCGCGACTGCCGCGTGATCCGCCGCAAGGGCCGGGTCTACGTGATCAACAAGACGCAGCGGCGCTTCAAGGCCCGCCAGGGCTGACACCCGCCGCAGGGCAGGAATACCGGGCCGCGCCCCGCCGGGCGCGGCCTTTTTCTTGTGCCCGTCTCTTTGTCCCCGGCCTCAGTCGTCGCCGCGCACCTCGGAGATGCGCAGCACGTTGGTGCGGCCCGGCGTGCCGAAGGGCTCGCCCGCCGTCACCACCACGTAGTCGCCGGTGCGCGCAAAGCCCATCTCCTTGGCGATCCGGCGCGCCTTCTCCACCATGTCGGCGAAGTCGTGGGCGTCCTCGCCCACCACGCTCTGCAGCCCCCAGCCCATGGTCAGCCGCCGCGCCGTGTCGAGCCGGGGCGTGAGCACCAGGATCGGCACCGACGGCCGCTCGCGCGCCGCCCTGAGCGCCGTGGAGCCGGAGGTGGTGTAGGTGACGATGGCGGCCGCGTTCAGCGTCTCCGCCACCTGCCGCGCCGCCCGGGTGATGGCGTCGGCGCTGGTGGCCTGCGGCGTCGGCCGCACCAGATCCACGAAGGCCCGGTAATGGGCGTCGCTCTCGACCCGGGTAGCGACCCGGTTCATCACCGCCACCGCCTCGATGGGATGATCGCCCGCCGCCGACTCCGCCGACAGCATCACCGCGTCGGCGCCCTCGAAGACGGCGTTGGCCACGTCGGACACCTCGGCGCGGGTCGGCACCGGCGCCTTCACCATGGAGTCCAGCATCTGGGTGGCCACCACCACCAGCTTGCCGTGCCGCCGTGCCGTGTCGATGATGGTCTTCTGGGCGCCGGGCACGTCCTCCACCGGCATCTCCACCCCCAGGTCGCCGCGGGCCACCATCACCGCGTCGGCAGTCTCGACGATCGCCTCCACGTCGTGCAGCGCCTGGGGCTTCTCGATCTTGGCGATCAACCCGGCGCGCCCGGCCACCGCCTCGCGCGCCGCCACCACGTCGGAGGCGGTCTGGACGAAGGACTGGGCGATCCAGTCGACGCCCAGGCCCAGCGCCATCTCCAGGTCGCGCCGGTCCTTCTCGGTGAGCGGCGGCAGCGGCAGCAGCGCGTCCGGCAGGTTGACGCCCTTGCGGTCGGACAGGGGTCCGCCCACCTCGACCACCGTCTCGGCGTAGTCGGAGCCGGCGGTCACCACCCGCAGCCTGACCCGACCGTCGTCGAGCAGCAGGCAGTGGGTGTCGTCGAGGGCGGCGAAGATCTCAGGGTGGGGAAGCTGCACCCGGTGCCGGTCGCCCGGCGCCGGGTCGAGATCGAGCCGGAAGTGCTCGCCGTCGTGCAGGGTCACGCCCGAACCGGCGAAGCCGCCGATGCGGAACTTGGGACCCTGCAGGTCGGCGAGCACGCCGATCGGCCGGTCCGCCGCCTTCTCCACCGCGCGGACGGCCTCGTAGACGGCGGCGATCTGCCCGTGGTCGCCGTGGCTCATGTTCAGCCGGAACACGTCGGCGCCGGCGTCGTAGAGCGCCCGGATCGTCTCCCGCGTGCTGCTGGCGGGGCCGAGTGTGGCGATGATACGCGTGCTGCGGGACCGGCGCATGGCGGACTCCTGACCGTGAGCCTACCGCTTAACACAGGCGTTCCGCCGGTTACAGGACGAGCGCGCCCGGCCACGCCGCGGCGGCGGCAACGACCTTGCAATCCCCTGCCCAGAGGCTAAGTTTCCCGCTGAACCGAACAGTGAGAACAGGAGCATTTCATGGCCGATGTCGGCGGCATCGCGGCGGGTCAGCTCAAGGCGCTGATCGAACGGATCGAGCGGCTCGAGGAAGAGAAGAAGGGGCTGCAGGACGACATCCGCGACGTCTACGCCGAGGCCAAGGGCAACGGCTTCGACCCCAAGATCATGCGGCAGGTGATTCGCCTGCGGAAGCTGGAGCGGGACGACCGCCAGGAGCAGGAGGCGCTGCTCGACCTCTATATGGCCGCGCTGGAGGGATGAGATGGCCGAATCGGCACTCCGGGACCTGCCCGAATGGGACCTGACCGACCTCTATCCCGGCCCCGAATCGGCCGAGCTGAAGGCCGACCTCGCCGACCTGGAGGAGCGGGCGAAGGCCTTCGAGGAAATCTTCCAGGGCCGGATCGGCGCGCTTGACGGCGACCGGCTGGGCGAGGCCGTCGCCACCTACGAGGCGATCGAGGAACTGGCCGGCCGGATCGGCAGCTTCTCGGGCCTCTACTACGTCACCCGGCTCGACGACACGGAAGCGGCGCGATTCAGCCAGGGCATCCAGGAAGCACTGACCGACATCAGCGCCCACCTGCTGTTCTTCACCCTGGAGATCAACCGCATCCCCGACGACGCCTTCGCCGCCAGGCTGGCGAGCCCGGCGCTCGCCCATTACCGGCCGTGGCTGGAGGAGGTGCGCCTGTTCCGCGAGCACCAGCTGTCCGACGAGGCCGAGCACCTGCTGCACGACAAGTCGGTGGCCGGGCGCGGCGCCTGGATGCGGCTGTTCGACGAGACCATCGCCGGCCTGCGCTTCACCGTCGACGGCGAGACGCTGACCGAGGAGCAGACCCTCAGCCTGCTGTCGGACAAGAGCCCGGACAGGCGCCGCAAGGCGGCCGAGGCGCTGACCGAGGTGTTCGGCCGCAACGCCCGCCTGTTCGCGCTGATCACCAACACCCTGGTGAAGGACAAGGAGGTGGAGGACCGCTGGCGGAAGTATCCGACGCCGGCCGCCGCCCGCAACCTGGCCAACCAGGTGGAGGGGGAGGTGGTCGACGCGCTGGTGAGCGCCGTGCGCGACGCCTATCCGCGGCTGTCCCACCGCTACTACGCCCTGAAGGCCAAGTGGTTCGGCGTGGAGAAGATGCCGTTCTGGGACCGCAACGCGCCGCTGCCCGAGCAGGACGACGCACTGATTCCGTGGAGCGCGGCCACATCGACGGTGATCGAGGCCTATGGCGCGTTCTCGCCGCGGCTGGCGGAAGTGGGCGAGAAGTTCTTCGCCAACCGCTGGATCGACGCGCCGGTGAAGCCGGGCAAGCAGGGCGGCGCCTTCGCCCATCCGACGGTGCCCTCGGCCCATCCCTACCTGCTGCTCAACTACCAGGGCAAGACGCGGGACGTGACGACGCTCGCCCACGAGCTGGGCCACGGCGTCCACCAGGTGCTGGCCGGGCCGCGCGGCGCGCTGATGGCCGACACGCCGCTGACCCTGGCCGAGACGGCGAGCGTGTTCGGCGAGATGCTGACCTTCCAGGCCATGCTGGCCCAGACCGACGACCCGGTGCGCCGCAAGGTGATGCTGGCCGGCAAGGTGGAGGACATGCTCAACACCGTGGTCCGCCAGATCGCCTTCCACAGCTTCGAGGAGAAGGTGCACGCCGAGCGCCGCGGCGGCGAGCTGACGCCGCAGCGGCTGGGCGACATCTGGCTGCAGGTGCAGGCCGAGAGCCTGGGCCCGGCGCTGGAGCTGACCGACGCCTACCGCAATTACTGGTGCTACATCCCCCATTTCGTGCACACGCCGTTCTACGTCTACGCCTACGCGTTCGGCGACTGCCTGGTGAACTCGCTCTACGCCGTCTACCAGCAGACCCCGGCGGGCTTCGAGGACAAGTACCTGGACATGCTGCGCGCCGGCGGCACCAAGCGCCACAAGGCGCTGCTCGCCCCGTTCGGCCTCGACGCCTCGGACCCCGCCTTCTGGCAGAAGGGCCTGTCCGTCATCTCCGGCATGATCGACGAGCTGGAGCGGCTGGGGTAGCGGCTCCTGCCACGGATATCTGGCGTCTCTTCCATAACCTGAGGGGTTATTGCGGTTCCGTGCCGGCTGTCGAAATGTAACACTGATGCCGGAATTCGGGAGCCGTAGACATGAAACGCGCGATTTCTGCCTTTGCCTGCCTGCTGGGGGCGGCGACGCTGGCCGCCGGCCCGGCCGAGGCCGCCTGCAAGATCAAGGACCTGAGCTGCTGGGGCAAGGACTCGAAGTGCAACATCAAGTTCATCAACAACACCGGCAAGGAGGGCGGCTCGTCCAAGGGCACCGAATACGACCAGGAAACCAGCGCCACGACCATCCGGGTGAAGACCCGCGACGAAGACGGCAAGGCGGTCGGCAACCGCACCCTCGACATCCCGGCCGGCCAGAGCATGACCGACAACCTGGACAAGAAGGACGGCTTCCAGGACATCCAGGTCATCCCCACATCGTGGCCGATCAACGCCAAGGACTACGCCTTCGTCCTCAGCTGCGACCAGATCCGCACGATCCTGAGCGAGGGCAAGAACTGCAAGGTTTTCGTCTCGGACAAGAGCGCGGAGAAGACGTACAGGGGCAGCAAGCTGTCCTACAATTGCGGCGGCGCCGTCGTCGGCACCTCGGCGGACTATCACGACTCGAACTGAGGCCGGACTGGCGGCCGCAGGTTGGGAGGACCCGAACATGACGCGCATCACCATCCTGCTGGCCGCGCTGGTCGGCCTGATCGCAACCCCGGCACTGGGCGCCAGCTGCGACATCCAGGACCTGAAGTGCTGGGGTTCGGGCAGCAAGTGCAACATCAAGTTCCTCAACGACACCGGCAGCAAGTCCGGCTCGGGCGGCGGGTCGGGCTACGACCAGAGTTCCCGGGCGGCGACGATAAAGGTCCAGGCGCAGAAGGACGACGGGTCGAAGGCGGGCAAAAACACCCTCGAGATCCTCGACCAGCAGAGCAAGACCCTCAACCTGGACAAGAAGGACGACTTCGCGCAGATCAAGGTCTGGCCCACGAGCACGACGGAGAAGGGGCGGGCCGGTTTCGTGCTCAAATGCGACGACGTCCGCAACATCCTGACGGCCGGCGCGACCTGCAAGGTGTTCATGACCAAGGTCAGGCAGGTGAAAGACGGCCAAAAGTACTTTT
>WGNW01000049.1 GCA_016124315.1 Alphaproteobacteria bacterium | reverse complement strand
TCCTCAAGGACCCGCAGCGCCGCGCCGCCTACGACCAGTTCGGCCACGCCGCCTTCGAGGGCGGCATGGGCGGACGCCCCGGCGGGCCGGGCGCCGGCTTCGAATTCAACTTCGGCGGCTCGTTCAGCGACATCTTCGAGGATTTGTTCGGCAGCGCCTTCGGCGGCCGCGGCCAGCGCCGGGGCGGCCCGGCGCGCGGCGCTGACCTGCGCTTCGACTACGAGGTGACGCTGGAGGAAGCGTTCACCGGCAAGCAGGCCGAGATCACCCTCACCACCGCCGTGAGCTGCGACTCCTGCGGCGGCTCGGGCGCGGCGCCCGGCAGCCGGCCCACCAACTGCCCGACCTGCCAGGGCATGGGCAAGGTGCGCACCCAGCAGGGCTTCTTCACCGTGGAGCGGACCTGCCCGACCTGCCACGGCGCCGGCCAGACGGTCAGCGACCCGTGCCAGGACTGCCACGGCGCCGGCCAGGTGAGCCGCGAGAAGACGCTGTCGGTCAACATTCCCCAGGGCATCGAGAACGGCACCCGCATCCGCCTGTCGGGCGAGGGCGAGGCCGGCGCCCGCGGCGGCCCCGCCGGCGACCTCTACCTGTTCCTCTCGGTCAGGCCCCACCGCATGTTCGAGCGGGACGGCACCGAGCTGCACCTCACCGTGCCGATCCCGATGACCACCGCCGCCCTGGGCGGGCAGATCGAGGTGCCCACCGTCGACGGCAAGAAGGCGCGGCTCGCCATTCCCGAAGGCACCCAGACCGGCCGGCAGTTCCGCCTGCGCGGCAAGGGCATGCCGCGGCTGCAGCGGGGCGGCGTGGGCGACATGTTCGTCCACGTGGCGGTGGAGACGCCGGTCAACCTCACCAAGGAGCAGGAGCGCCTGCTGCGCGAGTTCGAGGCGGCCGGCAACGGCGGCGGCTCCAGCCCGGAATCCGAGGGCTTCTTCGCCAAGGCGAAGGAGTTCTGGGACGACCTGATCAGCGATTAGGGTTCGGCGCCTGCCCGTTCCGTGCTAGACCGGCGTTCCCGCGGGCGCAGCGCAGCAGGAGGACCCCCCATGAGCGAACTGGCGATCGGCATTCTGGGCGGCGGCGGCCGCATGGGCCGGGCGCTGATCCGCGCCGTCACCGAGGCCAGGGGCTGCCGGCTGGCCGGCGCCGTCGACGCGCCGGGCCATCCCGAGCGGGGCAAGGACCTGGGCGCGCTGGCCGGCCTCGACCCCTTGTCCATGCCGCTGGACGACGACATCGACGCGCTGCTGGTGCGCTCGGACGTGATCATCGACTTCACCGTGCCGAAGGCCACCGCCGAGCACGCCAGGCGGGTCGGCGAGACCGGCACCGCCTACGTAGTCGGCACCACCGGGCTAGACGCGGCGCAGCAGGCCGCCGTGGCCGATGCGGCGACGCGGGCCGCGGTGGTGCAGGCGGCCAATTTCAGCCTTGGCGTCAACGTCAGCATCGCCGTCACCCGTCGGCTGGCCGAGCTGCTGGACGATGACTTCGACATCGAGATCGTCGAGATGCACCATCGCTACAAGGTCGATGCGCCCTCGGGCACCGCCCTGGCGCTGGGCCGGGCCGCCGCCCAGGGCCGCGGCGTGGTGCTGGACGACGTCGCCGACCGGGGCCGCGACGGCATCACCGGGGCGCGCCAGCGCGGCCATATCGGCTTCGCCGTGCTGCGCGGCGGCAACGTGGCCGGCGACCACACGGTGATCTTCGCGGCGGACGACGAGCGCATCGAGGTGAGCCACAAGGCCGGCGACCGGATGATCTTCGCCCGCGGCGCCGTCCGCGCGGCGCTGTGGACGGCGGGAAAGCCGCCCAGGCTCTACGGCATGGACGACGTGCTGGGGTTCTAGATCCGCGCGGGCTTGAGGCGGCGCAACGCCGTGTCGAGGGCGGCGCGGAAGCTTTCCTTCTCGTAGTCGACCAGGAACCGGCCGATCTCCACGGAGCGGCCGTGGGAGCGCAGCACCAGGCAGCCCTCCTCGTCCACCAGCACCTTGGTCCAGTAGGGCTGGAACGACTGGCAGGTGTCGCTGCCGTCGGGCTCGACGCGGTGGATCTCCAGCGTGTCGTCGGTGAGGCGCACCGTCTCGTAGCGCTCGCCGTCGCGGAAGTTGCGCTTGAAGGCGATGTACACCAGCGCCGCGTCGAGGCCGAAGAAGCCGAACACCGGCCAGGCCCCCATCAGCAGGAAGACCACGCCGCCGATGAAGCTCAGGGTGCCGATCAGGATCATGACGATCAGGAAGCTCCTGGGCGTCAGCGATCTGTGCGGATGAAGCACCGCGTCGAAATGCACGGCGGAGTCTGTCATAAGAAAACAATAGGCCGGCCCCCGGCCGCCGCCAAGCGCCGCCCTTGCCCGTCCGCCATGTTGCTGTAACATCCCGCCGCCATGAAGAAGGCCGACATCGAGGAGTTCTTCCACCGCCTGGAGGACGCGAACCGCGAGCCCCGGACCGAGCTGGAATACATCAACCCCTACACCCTGCTGGTGGCGGTGGTGCTGTCGGCGCAGGCGACGGACGTGGGCGTCAACCGCGCCACCGGTCCGCTGTTCCAGGTGGCCGACACGCCCGAGAAGATGCTCCAACTGGGTGAGGACGGGCTGCGCGGCTACATCAAGACCATCGGCCTGTTCAATTCCAAGGCGAAGAACGTCATCGCCCTGTCCCGCCTGCTGGTGGAACGGCACGGCGGCGAGGTGCCGCGGGACCGGGAGGCGCTGGAGGCGCTGCCGGGCGTCGGCCGCAAGACCGCCAACGTGGTGCTCAACGTCGCCTTCGGCGAGCCGACCATCGCCGTCGACACCCACATCTTCCGGGTCGGCAACCGCACCGGCCTCGCCCCCGGCAAGACGCCGCTGGCGGTGGAGGAGAAGCTCAACAAGGCGGTGCCGGCCCGCTTCAAGCTGCACGCCCACCACTGGCTGATCCTGCACGGCCGCTACATCTGCAAGGCCCGCAGGCCCGACTGCCCGCGCTGCATCGTCGCCGACCTGTGCGCCTACAAGGCCAAGACGGTTTAGGGACAACCTCCCCTTTCGTCATCCCCGAACGAGTCGGGGATGACCCGTGCGAGAGCGGAACGGATTCTGCTTCCTCGACACCCCGGTGCTTCGCGACGGCTGCCGCGCAGCCTCCTCGGCACCAACGGATACCGGCCATGGATTCCGCCCGCCCTGAGGAGCGGCCCAAGGGGCCGCGTCGCGAAGGGCAAGCCGCGAAGTACTACTTCCCCGCCGGCGCGTTGGCGGGCGCGGTGCCGCCGTCCTGGCCGGGGACGGTCACCGGGCTGGCGGGCGGCAGCGAGGACGCCGAGGCGTCCGGGGCCGGCTGGCCGGAGAGGCACAGATCGGCCCGGTGCTCGTAGCCCGGGCGCATGCGGCCCTCCGCATACTCCACCCGCGGCGGCCCGCCGCCGTGCTTCGGATCGTAGAGGAACAGCAGCATCACACAGTAGCGGTCGGCGTACTGCCAGACCTGGGCGGGCGGCTCGCGGCGGATCAGGACCGGATCGCCCAGATGGGCGCGGACGGATTCCGCGTCCATGCCCTTCAGCGACTGGGCCGCGTCCTCGATGGCGCTGACGATGGGCTCGCCCGAATTGGCAGGCAGCGGAAAGGGCGGCTTGCCCGTCTGGGTCTGCGCCAGCGCGGCGCCCGCCGCCACCAGCCACGCAACAAGCAACCCCAGGACCCTAGACCGTCGCACGCTTCGCCACTCCCTTGTAGACGTGAACCATCAGCGCCGTGCCGATCAGCGGCGCCGCCAGATTGAGGACCGGCACGGTGAACAGGAACGCGATCAGGCATCCCGCCAGGAACAGGCGGCCCGACCAGCGCCGCCGCAGCGCCCTTTCCCCCGCCGCGTCCGTATGCCGCGCCGCCACCATGCCGAAATATTCCCGCGACAGCAGCCAGCCGTTGACCGCGTAGTAGAGGGCGGCGCTGAGCGGCGGAAAGAAGATGCATACCACGTATAGCGGCAGGGCCAGGAGGTTGACCGCCACCACCAGCATCAGCAGCCGCAGCCCCTGCCATGTCGAGGTGGCAAGGCTCGCTTCCCTGCCGGGCGGATCGGCCGGATAGTAGCGCCGCTCGGTCGCCTCGGCGATGTCGTCGAGGAACAGGCCGACGACGATGCCCGTCAGCGCCGGGAACAGCATCAGCGCCACGAACACCGCGCCCACCACGCCCACGGCGTGGACCAGGATATTGAGAAATCCCCAGCGGAAGTGGGGCAGCGCGTCCACCCCGGCGATCCCGGCCCAGGCCGCGATTGCCGCCAGCGGCAACGTCAGCAGGATCACCTTGGCCGCCGTCGCCCAGAACGCGCGGTCGCCCAGCAGGCCGAAACTCTTGGCGAGCGCCTCGAACATGATCGGAATTTGCCCTTTACCCTACAGCGGTTGCGCCGGTCCGCCCCGACTCTATACTCGCCCTAGCGCAACCGCCAGAAGGTCTCCCCCCATGCACGAAATCGATGTCGTCGGCATCGGCAACGCCATCGTCGACGTCCTGGCCCATGCCGAGGAAGACTTCCTCGCCCATCACGGCCTCGCCAAGGGCTCCATGTCGCTGATCGACGACCGGCAGGCCCATGCGCTCTATTCGGCCATGGGCCCCGGCGTGGAGATCTCAGGCGGCTCGGCCGCCAACACCATGGCGGGCATCGCCGCGCTGGGCGGCAGGGCGGCGTTCATCGGCAAGGTGCGCGACGACCAGCTCGGCGAGGTGTTTGCCCACGACATCCGCTCCATCGGCGTCAGCTTCATGACCCCGCCGGCGCTGGAGGGACCGTCCACCGGCCGCTGCCTGATCATGGTGACGCCCGACGCCCAGCGCACCATGAACACCTTCCTGGGCGCCAGCAGCGGGCTGACCCCCGAAGACGTGAACCCGGACGTGATCCGCGCCGCCCAGGTGACTTACCTGGAAGGCTATCTGTGGGACCCGGAGGACGCCAAGAACGCCTTCCGGCGCGCCATGGACGTCGCCCACGCGGCAGGCCGCAAGGTGGCGCTCTCGCTGTCGGACGCGTTCTGCGTCGACCGCCACCGGGCCGAGTTCCGCGAGCTGGTGCGCCGGGTGGACGTCGTCTTCGCCAACGAGGCCGAGATTATGTCGCTCTATGAGGTCACCGATTTCGACGCAGCGCTGCAGGCGGTGCGCGCCGACCGCACCCTGGCGGCGCTGACCCGCTCGGAGAAGGGCTCGCTGCTGCTGGACGGCGACGAGGTGCACATGATCGACGCCGAGAAGGGCCTGCCCGTCATCGACACCACCGGCGCCGGCGACCTCTACGCCGCCGGCTTCCTCACCGGCTACACCCAGGGCGCCGCCCTGCACCAGTGCGGTCGGATGGGCGCCATCGCCGCCGCCGAGGTGATCAGCCACATGGGCGCCCGCCCCAGGCCGACCTGCAGGCCATGGTCGAGGAGCGGGTGGAGTAAGTGATTCTAAATATTGGACAATTTGTTAGTGCGGAATGGCACAAATATTTTCTGGACACTGTTTAAATTCTTCTTTAGAATCAAAGGCTAAGCGTGGTGCCCGGAAGGGGATTCGGACCCCTAACCCCTGGATTAGCAATCCAGCGCTCTCTCCAATTGAGCTATCCGGGCCCACGGTGGAGCCAGTGGGATTTGACGGTGGGAGGGTCGCAAACCAGCACACCGCACCTGTTGGCCCCGTGCCTCGCAAGAGCTCATGGAGTAGCAACCATGGGCTCTTGCTATTTATTCATCCTGTATCGGCGGTTCGCCTCCAATCTCATCGGCAGTTTCTATTACTGCGCCCCCCCAACGGTATAAGCCGTGCCTCAACCGTACAGCTGCACCCCTATCGGTCAGTCGTTGAAGAGCGTTGTACAATTGCTTCGGGTCTGCCCCAACCACTGTGGATTCCACTTCTGCCTGTAGATCGCGTGGCCTCCATTCCTTTTTCGGGTCCGATTTTAGAGTTTCAACGACTCTTTGATAAACTTCAGATCCCGATTCCGGTGAAATCATAGGAACGTCTTGACCCTGGATTTGAGCTAATGTCTTCTGTAGATTTGTAGGTAGAAGTGCATTTAGGGCTAGTATAGATGTCACTAACTTACGAATACGCTGTTCTAATTGACGTTCGTCAGAACGCAATTCCTTCAGTTTACTTCGGCAGTGAGATAGCTCCTCCATCGCGGAATCAACCGTCGCGAGGTAAGCTGTATCAAATTCTGTCGTGTCTGACATCTCGACTCGCCCAGAAAAAAGTCTCAGGCAGAATTATAGCCTTGGGGGAATAGGGGGCGAGTCCTTTCTGCAACACCCCTGTGTCGCGGAAGACTCACTGTCCCACGGAGCGAACGCCGTTCGCATGGTCCCCATTTTCGGACATGATCGAGGAACGGATGGAGTAGGTTTCGGCCGCTTTCCGTACCATCGTTCCCGCGCACGCGGGAACCCACATGTGGCAGGGAACGAGGCAGCGGAGTGCTTCCTTCACGAAAAGAGTTCTTCGTTGTTCGAGCAGGCGGGCAGGACGGCGCTCTGTGACCGCCTGGGTCCCCGCGTACGCGGGGATGACGGTGGGTTGCTACCCCTTCGCCCGGTCCTTCACCAGCATGGGGCCGAGCTGCTTGCCGCCGAAGATGTGGATGTGCAGGTGGGGCACTTCCTGGTGGGAATGGACGCCGTGGTTGGCGAGGATGCGGTAGCCCGGCTCCACCAGCTCCAGCTCCCTGGCCACCGTGCCGACGGCGCGGAAGAAGCCCAGCACGAGGTCGTCGGGCGCGTTCTCGGTGAAGTCGGCCATGGAGACGTAGGGGCCCTTGGGGATCACCAGCACATGGACCGGCGCCTGCGGGTTGATGTCGTGGAAGGCGAGCGCGTGCTCGTCCTCGTAGACCTTCCTGCAGGGGATCTCGCCGCGCAGGATTTTCGCGAAGATGTTGCCGTCGTCGTAGGCCATGCTCATCCCTTCCTGCTCTGCTTCTCGTCGATGCCGGAGACGCCCTCGCGCCGGGCCAGCTCGTCGAACACGTCCGACGGCGCGATGCCCTTGGCCGACCACAGCACCATCAGGTGGAACAGCAGGTCCGCGGATTCGGCCACCGTTTCGGCCTTGTCCTTGGCGACGGCGGCGACCACCGTCTCCACCGCCTCCTCGCCCAGCTTCTCGGCGATCTTGTTGAGCCCCTTGCCGTGCAGCTTCGCCACGTAGCTCTTCTCCGGATCGGCGCCCTTGCGGGAGTCGATGGTGGCGTAGAGGCGGTCGATCAGGTGCTCGGTCATGGCCGGCAGCTTATGGGCCGGTGGGGCGGATGGCAACGCCCGCCGCCGCCATGTGCGCCTTGGCCTGGGCGATGGAGAAGGTGCCGAAATGGAAGATCGAGGCGGCCAGCACGGCGGTGGCGTGGCCGTCGCGAATTCCCTCCACCAGGTGGTCGAGGGTGCCGACGCCGCCCGAGGCGATCACCGGGATGCGCACCGCGTCGGCGATGGCGCGGGTGAGCGCGATGTCGAAGCCGATGCCGGTGCCGTCCCGGTCCATGGAGGTGAGCAGGATCTCGCCGGCGCCGTTCGCCTCCACCAGCCGGGCGTACTCGACCGCGTCGATCCCGGTCGCGGTGCGCCCTCCATGGGTGAAGATCTCCCACTTGCCGGGCGCGGTGCTTTTGGCGTCGACCGCCACGACGATGCACTGGGAGCCGAACTTCTCCGCCGCCTCGCGCACGAAGTCGGGATTGTTGACCGCCGCGGTGTTGATGGAGGCCTTGTCGGCGCCCGCCAGCAGCAGCCGGCGCACGTCCTCGATGGTGCGGATGCCGCCGCCGACGGTGAGCGGCATGAAGCACTGCTCGGCGGTGCGGCGCACCACGTCGAGGATGATGCCCCGCTTCTCGTGGCTCGCGGTGATGTCGAGGAAGCACAGCTCGTCGGCGCCGGCGGCGTCGTAGACCTTGGCCTGCTCCACCGGGTCGCCGGCGTCGCGCAGATCGACGAAGTTGACGCCCTTGACCACCCGGCCGTCCTTGACGTCGAGGCAGGGAATGATGCGGGCCTTCAGCACGGGATTTCTCCACCACCACCGTCATTCCCGCGCACGCGGGAACCCAGGCGGTCACAGAGCATTGCCGCCACCGCCGACTCCATCCATACCCCGAATCCTACCAGAGCCGCGTATCGGCGCTGCCTGGTTGCTTGCACCATCTGGGTCCCCGCGTGCGCGGGGATGACGAGGTTGGAACGGACCGCCCTAGCCATCGCGCAGCAGCTCCAGCGCGGCCCTGGGATCGAGCCGGCCGTCGTAGAGGGCGCGGCCGGAGATCACGCCTTCCAGCGGCGCGCCGGAGGCCTTGAGCGCCCGCAGGTCGTCGAGGGAGGCGACGCCGCCCGAGGCGATCACCGGGATGGAGGTGGCCCGCGCCAGCGTGGCGGTCGCCTCCACGTTGACGCCGGTCAGCGCGCCGTCCCGGTCGATGTCGGTGTAGACGATGGCCGCCACGCCGGCGTCCTCGAACGCCCTGGCCAGGTCGGCGACGGTCATGGTCGAGGTCTCGACCCAGCCCTCGACGGCAACCCTGCCGCCGCGGGCGTCGATGCCGACGACGATGCGGCCGGGAAAGCGCCTGCAGGCCTGCTTCACCGTTTCGGGATCGCGCAGCGCCATGGTGCCGAGGATCACCCGGCGCACGCCCTTCCCGAGCCACGTCTCGATGGTCGCCATGTCGCGGATGCCGCCGCCCAGCTGCACCGGCAGGTCGACCGCCTGCAGGATCGCCTCCACGGCGGGCGCATTGACCGGCCTGCCCTCGACGGCGCCGTTGAGGTCGACCAGGTGCAGCCATTCGAACCCGGCCTCCTGGAACGAGCGCGCCTGGGCCGCCGGGTCCTCGCCGTAGACGGTGGCCTTCTCCATGTCGCCGTAGAGCAGGCGCACGCACTTTCCATCCTTCAGGTCGATGGCGGGAAACAGGATCACGGGGTCCACCTCAGGAAGTTGGCGATCACCCGCAGCCCGGCGTCCTGGCTCTTCTCCGGGTGGAACTGGGTGCCGATCATGTTGTCGCGGCCGACGATGGCGGTGACCGGCCCGCCATAGTCGACGGTGGCCAGCAGGTCGCTCCGCTCGGCCGGGCGGAAGGCGTAGGAATGGACGAAGTAGAAGTGCTCGCCGTGGTCGAGCCCGGCCAGCACGGGATGGGCCGCGCCGGCCGCTTCCAGCCGCAGCTCGTTCCAGCCCATGTGGGGAATCTTGAGCGCCGGATCGGCGGGCTCGATCAGCTCGACCGTGCCCTTCAGCCAGCCCAGGCCCGCGTGGCGGCCGTGCTCCAGGCCCCATTCGGCCATCAGCTGCATGCCGACGCAGATGCCGAAGAACGGCACCCGGCGCCGGCGCACCGCCTCCTCCAGCGCCGCCTCCATGCCGGCGACGGCGGCGAGGCCGCGGCGGCAGTCGCCGAACGCGCCGACGCCCGGCAGCACCACCCGCGCGGCGCCGGCCACCTCGGCCGGGTCGTCGGTCACCAGGATGCGCTGGCCGGTGCCCGCCTCCGCCGCGGCGCGGGCGAACGACTTCTCGGCCGAGCGGAGGTTGCCCGACCCGTAGTCGATGATCGCGACGGTTTCGGCCGTGGCCATGGGGCGTCTTTCGTCGTCAGGGTTTCGCGGGCGCAGGAATGCCCGCTTCACGCGGGCAAGACAAGACCAAACTAGGCCGGGATGGGCAGGTCCGCGCCGTCGCGGGCGTCGATGGCGGCAACGCGGGAGCCGAAATAGCGGAGCTCGGCCTCTTCCACGGAGCCGCCCGAGGCCACGCCGGCCTCTACGTAGCCGCGCCGGGCGAGCGCCGCGCGGTACAGGTCGTTGCCGAAGATGCCGACGCCGGCAGCCAGCACCACCTGGATGGTGACATCCAGATAGGCAGGGATGCCGGTCACGGATTCGAAAGCGCCCAGCAGCAGGAAGGCGGCGAACACCAGGGTGCCGGCGAGCCAGGCCCGGTGGAACCACAGCCAGACGAAGCTGAACAGGAACGCCCAGAAGCTGAAGCCCTCGCGGACGAACTCGACGTCGCCCTCGATGCCGCCCCGCTCGTGCACCGTGTAGATCTTCGTGCCCAGCATGGCCGGCCCCTAGAGCGTGCCGCCGAGCACGCCCTTGGTGGAGGGCACGGCGTCGGCCTTGCGCGGATCGATGGCCATGGCCTGCTTCAGGCCGCGCGCCACGCCCTTGAAGCAGCTCTCGACGATGTGGTGGTTGTTCTCGCCGTAGAGGTTCTCGATGTGCAGGGTGCAGCCGGCCGCCTGGGAGAAGGCCTGAAACCACTCCTTGAACAGCTCGGTGTCCATGTCGCCCAGCTTGGGCCGGGTGAAGTTCACCTTCCAGATCAGGTAGGGCCGGTTGGACAGGTCGAGGGCGACGCGGGTGCAGGTCTCGTCCATGGGGATGACCGCCGAGCCGTAGCGCTCGATGCCCTTGCGGTCGCCCAGCGCCTTCGAGACCGCCTCGCCGATGGCGATGCCGGTGTCCTCGGTGGTGTGGTGAAAGTCGATGTGCAGGTCGCCCTCGGCCCGCACCTTAAGGTCCATCAGCGAGTGCCGCGACAGCTGCTCCAGCATGTGGTCGAGGAACCCGATGCCGGTGGCGACGTCATAGACTCCCGTGCCGTCGACGTTCAGCTCGACGGCGATCCGGGTTTCCTTGGTGTTGCGTTCGATGGTGGCGGTGCGCATGTCGCATTCTCATACCGGGATCACGCTGCATTGTGTAGTTCTGTTTTCCGGCGCGGCAATGCCGTGCCGCCATCTGTCTGTTGCAACCGTCCCGCTGGCTGCCTATCTAACCGCCCATGTCTGAATCACCCTCCTGGCACGGCACAACCATCCTCTCCGTCCGCAAGGCCGGCTCGCTCGTCATGGCGGGCGACGGCCAGGTCTCCATGGGCAACACGGTCGTCAAGGCGAACGCGCGCAAGGTGCGGCGCCTCGGCGACGGCAGTATCGTCGCCGGCTTCGCCGGCGCGACGGCGGACGCCTTCACCCTGTTCGAGCGCCTTGAGGGCAAGCTCGAGAAGCACGGCGGCAACCTGACCCGCGCCTGCGTCGAGCTGGCCAAGGACTGGCGCACCGACCGCTACCTGCGCCGGCTGGAGGCGCTGCTGGCGGTGGCCGACAAGGACATCAGCCTGCTGCTGACCGGCACCGGCGACGTGCTGGAGCCGCCGGACGGGCTGATCGCCATCGGCTCGGGCGGCAACTACGCGCTGGCGGCCGCGCGCGCGCTCTACGACACCGACCTGACGGCCGAGCAGATCGCGCGCAAGGCCATGAAGGTGGCGGCCGAGATCTGCGTCTTCACCAACGAGAACCTGACCATCGAAGTGCTGGAGAGCGCATGACCGGCTTTTCCCCGCGGGAGATCGTCTCCGAGCTGGACCGCTACATCATCGGGCAGAAGGACGCCAAGCGGGCGGTCGCCATCGCGCTGCGCAACCGCTGGCGGCGGCAGCAGCTGCCCGAGACGCTGCGCGACGAGGTGCTGCCCAAGAACATCCTGATGATCGGCCCGACCGGCGTCGGCAAGACCGAAATCTCCCGCCGCCTCGCCAGGCTGGCCGAGGCGCCGTTCATGAAGGTGGAGGCGACCAAGTTCACCGAGGTGGGCTATGTAGGCCGCGACGTGGAATCCATCATCCGCGATCTGCTGGAATCCGCCATCGTCATGGTGCGCGAGAAGAAGCGCAAGGAAGTGAGGGCCCGCGCCGAGCTGGCCGCCGAGGAGCGGGTGCTCGACGCGCTGGTGGGCCAGGAGGCCCGCGGCGAAACCCGTGAGCGGTTCCGCCAGAAGCTGCGCGCCGGCGAGCTGGACGACAAGGAAATCGTCATCAAGGTGGCCGACTCCGGCGCCGGCACCCTGCCCACCTTCGACATTCCCGGCATGCCGGGCGCGCAGATGGGGATGCTCAACCTCAACGACGTGTTCGGCAAGATGATGGGCGGGCGCACCAAGGAGAAGCGCACCACCGTCGCCGAGAGTCACGACGCGCTGGTGGCCGAGGAGAGCGACAATCTGCTGGACGACGAGGACGTGACGCGGACCGCCATCGAGGCGGTGGAGCAGAACGGCATCGTCTTCCTCGACGAGATCGACAAGATCACCGCCCGCGGCGGCGAGCGGGGCGGCGGCGGCGCCGACGTTTCCCGCGAGGGCGTGCAGCGCGACCTGCTGCCGCTGATCGAGGGCACCACAGTGGGCACCAAGTACGGCCCGGTGCGCACCGACCACGTGCTGTTCATCGCCTCGGGCGCGTTCTCCATGGCCAACCCCTCCGACCTGTTGCCGGAATTGCAGGGCCGCCTGCCCATCCGCGTAGAGCTCAAGGCGTTGAGCAGGGACGATTTCCGTCGCATCCTCACCGAACCGGAGGCCTCGCTGATCAAGCAGTACAAGGCGCTCATGCAGACCGAGGACGTGACCCTCGACTTCACCGAGGACGGCATCGACGCCCTCGCCGCCATCGCCACCGACGTCAACCAGTCGGTGGAGAACATCGGCGCGCGGCGGCTGCACACCATCCTGGAGATCGTGCTGGACGACATCAGCTTCGAGGCCACCGACCGGCCCGGCACCACCGTGACCGTGGACGCCGCCTATGTGGACGGCCACATCGGCTCCCTGGTGCGCGACGCCGATCTGTCGAAGCACATCCTCTGATGGCGCACGCCCGGCTCGCCACGGAGGCGGACCTGGCCGCCCTCACCGACATCTACAATTATTTCGTCGCCAACACGGTGACGACCTTCGACACCCAGCCCTACCGGGCGTCCGAGCGGCTCGCCTGGTTCCGGCAGTTCGCGGGCACAGGCCCCTATCAGCTCCATGTCGCCATCGGCGCCGGCAACGTGGTCCAGGGCTACGCCTCGTCGACGGCATTCCGCGACAAGCCGGCCTATGCGCGTACCGTCGAGGTGGCGATCTACCTGGCGCCCCACGCCGACGAGCAGGGCATCGGCAGCACCCTCTACCGCGCGCTGCTCGGCGCCCTCGACCGGCAGCCCGACCTGCACCGGGCGATCGCCATGATCGCCCAGCCCAACCCCGGCTCGGTGGCGCTGCACGAGAAGTTCGGCTTCCGCAGCGTCGGCGAGCTGTCCGAGGCCGGCTTCAAGTTCGGCTACCCGGTCGACATCCTGATCATGGAACGGCCGATCCCGGCCTGATTGCGAGCCCCGCAGGGCGCGGCAATTTGCGGGCCGTACGCGGTGGCGGTGCTTCGCGACGCCGTCCCTCGCAAAGCTCGGGACGGCTCCTCAGCACCAACGGAGAGGAATACCCACACGTAATAGCCGTTGGTGCTGAGGAGCGGCCCGCAGGGGTGCGTCGCGAAGCACCGCCACCGCTCGCACCGGGTGCGGCCGGTAAAGGCCGTGTATCGAGATGCGCTGGTCTTGATGTGACCGGGATGGAAGCGGCGCCTACCGCAGCCGCCTGAGCACCACGTAGAGCGCGCCGTCGCCGCCGTGCTTGGGGCTGGCCGGGTGCCAGGCGACCACGCGGGCGGCGTTGTCGCCCTCGGCGAGCCACTCGGGCACGACGCTGCGCAGCACGCCGGTGCGCTCCTCGCGCCAGCCCGACTCAAGGTCGTCCTTGCGGGGCGCGCCGCCCTTGCCAGTGACCACCAGCACCACCCGCTTGCCCATGGCCTGGGCGCGGGCGAGGAACGGCCCGAGCGTGCGGTAGGCCTTCTCCTGGGTCATGCCGTGCAGGTCGAGCCGGGCGTCGACCGGAAGCTGGCCGCGCTGCAGCCGCCGGGCGCGGGCGCCGTCGATGCCGGTGAGCGACTGGGGCGCCGGCTTCAGCCCGCGGGGCGGCAGGTCGCGCATGGGCTCGGCGGCATGGCGGCGGGCCGGATGCTCGCGGGGCACCACGTCGCGGGCGCGGCGCGGGCCGTCGGCGCGGACCGGCTTGGCGCCCCGGAGCGGCGTCACGTCGCTGATGACGGCCTCCCAGAGCGCGGCGTCCTCGGGGCGCAGCGGGCGGCGGGTCACGGCGCGCCCCCCGCCGGCGACGCCGCCAGCGCCCGGGCGGCCACCGGCCGCGGCAGCAGGATGAAGTAGCGGCCCCGGTCCTTCATGGGGCCGGCGGCCTTTTCCGCCGCGTCGCCCTCGCCCCAGTAGAAGTCGCCGCGGACGATCCCGGTGATGGCGCCGCCGGTGTCCTGGGCGACGACCAGGCGCTGCAGGTGGCGCACCCCGTCGTCGCTGGTGACGTCGAGCCAGATCGGCGCGCCCAGCGGCATGAACTTGCGGTCGACGGCCAGCGAGCGGCCGGGGGTGAGCACCACGCCCTGGGCGCCCACGGCGCCCTCCGCGTTCTGCTCCTCGAAGAACACGTAGGAGCGGTTCTCGTTGAGCAGCTCGCGGCCCTCCTCCGGATGGGCGTTCACCCAGGCGCGGATGCTCTGCATGCTGGCCTGGTCGAGCGTCATCTCGCCCCGCTGCACCAGCAGCTTGCCCACCGAGGTGTAGGGATAGCCGTTCTGGCCGGCGAAGCCGAGGCGCACCAGGCTGCCGTCGGGCAGGCGCACAAGGCCGGAACCCTGGATCTGCATGAAGAACGCGTCCACCGGATCGTCCAGCCACATGATCTCGAGGCCGCGGCGCGACAGGGCGCCGTTCACGATCTCGGCTCGGCTGGCGAACGGCACTAGCCGATTGCCCTCGACCTTGCCGGCGATCCGCTGGCCCTTGAGCGACGGCCGGAACTGCCCCAGGTCGACCATCACCAGCTCGGGCGGCGCCCGGTAGAGCGGCACGTCGTACTTGGCCGTGCGGGTGCGGCTGCCATGGACGATGGGCGCGTAATAGCCGGTGAACAGGCCGCGCGCGTCGTCGCCGTTGGCGACGGCGAGGGGCTGGAACCAGGTTTCGAAGAAATGCCGCGCCATCGCTGCGTCGGCCGCTTCGGGCAGGTCGGACGCCGCGCGGCAGGCCGGCTGCCAGTCGCCGATGGCGCCGGCGAAGCCGTCGCCGTCCAGCGGCCGGTCGGGCGGCTGGGCGAGCATGGTCCGGCAGGAGCGCCGGAAGGCGGCCAGCGCCGCCGCCTGGTCGTCGTCCGCCCAGCCGGGCAGCATGCCGTAGGAGGCGGGGGCGAGGCTCAGCCGTTCCTCGGGCGGCGGAGTCACCGGAACGGGCCGCGGCCACAGGAGCCAGACGCCGGCGCCGGTCATCGCCGCCAGCAGGATCAGGACCAGAATGAAGGGAGCTTGGCTTTTCACCGCCGGCCGGCCCCTCGCGCGGGGCTCAGTCGTGGCTGTCGGTGGCGACGAGCAGCCAGTTCGGGTCGCGGGCCTTGACGTGGCGCGAGAAGGTCCAGACGTCGGTCACCGTCTCGGTGTCCGAAGGATTACCCTCGATGATCCGGTTCTCGCTGTCGCGCACCACGCTGACCAGCTCGGCCTTGAACGTCACCGTGATCTCGGCCACGCCGCTCTCCAGCCGGGCGTCGCTCACGTCGCTGGCCAGGATGTCGACGATGGTGGTCTGCATGGTCTGGTTCTTGGCCTCGCGCTCTGCGATGGCGGCCTCGAAGTCGCCGAAGATCTCGGGGCTGAGCAGCGGCCGCAGCGTCTCCCGGTCGCCCGCCGCGAAAGCCTCGGTGATCATCTGGTAGGCGCTGCGCGCGCCCTGGATGAAGGCCTCGGGATCGAAATGGTGGTCGGCCAGCACGATGCGGGACAGGGTGCGCGCCAGCGGCGTGTCCCGGTCGACCGACAGCACCGTGCCGGGATGGGACGGATAGGGCGGCCTGTCCTGGCCGGCCGTGTCGAGCGCCTTTGGCTCAGGAGCGCGGACCCTGTCGGGGCCGGCGGGATTCTCCTGCCGGCGTTCGTTGCCGGTGCGGCGGCCGAGCACGCTGACCAGCCGCAGCGCGATGAAGCCTGCAAGCAATGCCAGAAGGATGATGTCCAAACTGCCGCCCATGCCGTGCCGTGAGCCTTTCCGTCGTCGAATGCTGTCCGCTGCGCGGTTTGTTGAAGCCCGGCCGCGTCGGTCCTAGTTAACAGGGACGCCGTCGGGCGGGTCATCAAGGCGCATGACCGCTTCGACCATAGATAATTCGCGGGTGGCGAAAGGACAAGCATGGTATTGGCCCTGTTCCTGACATTCCTCGTGCTTCCGACCGTGGAAATCTACCTGTTCATCGTGGTGGGAGGACTGATCGGCGGCCTGCCGGCGGTGGCGCTCACCCTGCTGTCGGCGCTGGTCGGCGCCTATTTGGTGAAGCGGCAGGGCCTGCAGGTGATGATGCGGGCCCAAGGCAGCCTGGAACGGGGCGAGACGCCGGTTCAGGAAGTCATGGAAGGCGTCTGCCTGCTGGTGGCGGGCGGGCTGCTGTTCGTTCCCGGCTTCCTCACCGACGCGGTGGGCCTGCTGCTGCTGGTGCCGGCGATCCGCCGCGGCGTCGGTGCCGCGCTGCTGTCGCGCGTGCTTACCATCCGCACCGCGAGGCGGCGGTCCGGCGAGACCGTCGTCGAGGGCGATTTCCAGGTGGTCCGCCCCGACGAGCGGCGCGGCGGTGGCGACGCAACGGACCGTATCGGGCACGGGCCAGAAGGCGGTTGAAGCCGCCACACGCCGCCGCTACAGTCGCGCGCTCCCAATCCAGCGAGGCACGGTGATGAGCGAGGAAGATCTATCGGCGACCAATCCGGCAACGGAGGAGAACGGCGAGGTCGTACTGCTGACGCAGTACGTCAAGGATCTCTCGTTCGAGAGCCCCAACGCGCCCTCGATCTTCCAGGTCAAGGAAGACCAGAAGCCCCAGATCAACGTCAATGTCAGCGTCCGGGTCAACCATGTGGGCCCGGAAGGCTACGAGACGGTGATGACGATCAACGTGGAAGCCAAGAGCGGCGACACGCTGGCCTTCCTGGTAGAGCTGGAGTACGGCACCCTCTGGGGCATCCGCGGCGTGCCCGAGGAGCACCTGCCGCCGCTGCTGCTGGTGGAATGCCCGCGGCTGATGTTCCCCTTCGCCCGCCGGGTGCTGGCCGACACGATCCGCGATGGCGGCTTTCCGCCGGTGCTGCTGGAGCCGGTCGACTTCGCGGCTCTCTACCGGGCGCAGCACCGCCCCGAGGGCGTCAAGCCGAACTGACGGGGAGGCACCGGCCTTACGGCCGTCTATTCCTGAATCCAGAGCGCCTCGACCACCTCGGCGCGGACGAACGCCTCGTGCGCCGCCAGCTCGTCGGGCGTGGGCGCGTGCGGCCGGGCCGGCCGCTGCACCCGCTGGGCGATGACCGTCGTCTGGACATGCTGCACCGACAGCACGAGGCCGGGCTGGCGGCCGCCGATCAGCTCCAGATAGACCTCGGCCAGCAGCTCCGAGTCGAGCAGCGCGCCGTGCAGCGTGCGGCTGCTGTTGTCGATCTGGAAGCGCCGGCAGAGCGCATCCAGGCTGTTGTTGGCGCCCGGGAACTTGCGCCGCGCCAGGGCGAGGCTGTCGATCACCCGGTCGCCGGCAATGGTCGGCCGGCGCAGCCGGGTCAGCTCGGCGTTGAGGAAGGCGACGTCGAACGAGGCGTTGTGGGCGATGAGCGACGCGCCGTCGATGAACGCCAGGAAGTCGTCGGCCACTTCCGCGAAGCGCGGCTTGTCGGACAGGAATTCCTCGGACAGGCCGTGCACCTGGAACGCCGCCGTCGGCATGTCGCGGTCCGGGTTCAGGTAGACGTGGAAGGTGTTGCCGGTCGGCACGTGGTTGACCAGTTCCAGGCAGCCGATTTCCACGACCCGGTGGCCCTGCACCGGGTCGAGGCCCGTGGTTTCCGTGTCGAGGACGATCTCGCGCGTCATTTCCGTGTCCGCCGCTTGAGGATCAGGTGCGGCCACACCCGGCCGCGGCGCCCTTTCACCAGCCTGATGATACGGCGTACCGTCCGGCGCGCAACCGCCTTGCCCAGGCCCGAGGGGACCACGAAGTCGGCCCGGCGGCGCTTCACCGCGTCGGGCGTCTGCTGGGCGAGCACCTGCACCAGCCGCTCGTCGGTCATGCCGGGGCGCGCCAGCACCCGCTGGCGCTGCAGGGCGGCCGGCGCCGAGACCACCACCTTCACGTCCACGTAGCGCTCGCCGCCGGTTTCGAACAGCAGCGGGATGTCGAGCACCACCATGGGCTCGCCGCGCCGCTGCGCCTGCTGCAGGAAGCGCCGCTGGGCGAGGCCCACCAGCGGGTGGATGATCCGCTCCAGCCGGCGCAGCTCGTCGGGCTTGCCGAACACCCGCCGGCCCAGTTCGGGCCGGTCGATGGCTCCGTCCCTGACCACGCCGGGAAACGCCGCTTCGACCTTGGGCACGGCGGCGCCGCCTGGGCGCATCAGCGCGTGGACCGCCGCGTCGGCGTCGTAGACCGGGACGCCCTCCTGGCGGAACATCCGCGCGGTTTCGGACTTGCCCATGCCGATGGAGCCGGTGAGGCCGATCAGGATCATGTTTCCCCCAGGTCGCGCACGATGATCTGCCGCAGTTCCGCCGTCACCTCCGGGCGGACGCCGAACCACGCTTCGAATCCGGGCACGGCCTGGTGCAGCAGCATGCCGAGGCCGTCAACCGCCACGTTGCCGCGCGCCCTCGCCGCCGCCAGCAGGCCGGTCTCCAGCGGCGCGTAGACGATGTCGTTGACCACCGCGTCCGCAGGCATGTCGGCGAGATCCAGCTCCAGCGGCGGCTGGCCCTGCATACCCATGCTGGTGGTGTTGACCAGCAGGCCGGCCCCGGCCAGCGCGCGGTTCCTGTCGTCCCAGGAGGCGACGCGGATGCGCCCGGCGCCGAGTTCGGCGGCCAGGGTCTCGGCCCGGTCCCGCGTTCGGTTGACGAGGACGATCTCCGGCACGCCGGCGTCGAGCAAGGCCACCACCACCGCACGGGCGGCGCCGCCGGCGCCCAGCACCACGGCGGGCCGGTCGAGCCGGAGCGCCACGCCGGCACCCGCCTTCAGGTTGGTGAGGAATCCCTCCGCATCGGTGTTGGTGGCGAAGATGCGCCCGTCGCGGACCACCAGCGTGTTGGCCGCGCCGATGCGCCCCGCCAGCGCATCCACCTCGTCGGCCGCCGCCAGCGCCGCGTGCTTGTGGGGCACGGTGCAGTTGGCCCCGGCGAATCCCAGCTTGGGCAGGGCGCGGATCGCCTCGGCCGCCTCCTGCGGCTTCACCGACAGCGGCACGTAATAGCCGTCGATGCCGTGGCGCTTCAGCCAGTAGCCGTGGATCAGCGGCGAGCGGGAGTGGCCGATGGGCCAGCCCATGACGCCTGCCAGGATGGGATTTCGGGAAGACACGCGGATCAGGCCTCGATGACGTTGCGGCGTCTCAGGAAAGCCAACAGCGGCAGCAAAGGCAAGCCCAGGATGGAGAAGAAGTCGCCGTCGACCCGCTCGAAGAGTTGGGCGCCGCGGCCCTCGAGCTGGTAGGCGCCGACGCTGAGCAGCGCATCCTCGCCGACCCCGGCGAGATAGGCATCGATGAACCGGTCGTCGAACGACCGCATCGCCAGTGCCGGCTGTTCCTGGTGGCGCCAGAGCACGGTTCCCTCTCCCACGGCGGCGGCGGCGGTGCATAGGTGATGGGTGCGTCCGCGCAGGCGGCGCAGGTGGGAGCGCGCTTCGTCCATGTCCCGCGGCTTGTCGAAGGCCACGCCCTCGCAGACCAGCACCTGGTCGGCGCCGAGAACGAGCGCGTCGGGATGCGCGTGCGCCACCGTGCGCGCCTTCAGCTCGGCGAGTGCGGCAGCGATCGTCATGGGATCGCTGCCCGCCATGGCGGACTTGGTCGCGGCTTCGTCGACGTCCGCCGGCCGCGCGCGGAACGGCACGCCGGCCTGTTCGAGCAGGCCAGCCCGCACCCGGCTCGCCGATGCGAGGATCAGCGCCGTCATGAGGCCGCCAGCTCTTCCTGGCGTCGCTGGTAGAGGCTGTAGATGGCGGCCGCGGTCTCCTCGATGGACCGGCGGGTGACGTCGATGATCGGCCAGCCGCGCTTCAGGTAGACCCGCCGTGCCGCGGTGATCTCGTCGGCGACGGCTTCCGGGTCCGCATAGGAGGAATCCTCCTTGTCGGAGAGCGCCCGCATCCGGGAGCGCCTGATGTGCACCAGCCGGTCCGGCGACACGGTGAGCGCGACGATCAGCGGCCGCTTGAGGCCGTCCAGCTCCTCCGGCAGCGGCAGCCCCGGCACCACCGGGACGTTGGCCACCTTGATGCCCCGGTTCGCCAGGTAGATAGACGTGGGCGTCTTCGACGTGCGCGAGACGCCCAGCAGGATCACGTCCGCCTGGTGCAGGTCGTCGGTCCGCAGCCCGTCGTCATGGGCCATGGTGAAGCTCATCGCCTCGATGCGGGTGAAGTATTCCGCGTTCATTTCGTGCTGCTGGCCGGGCCGTCCCATGCTCTCCGCGCCGAGGTAGCGGCCGAAGGCGTCCATCACCGGATCGAGCACGGCGATGCTGAGGATCCCCAGGTTGCGGCAGCCTTCCTCGAGCTGCTCGCGCAGGCTGCGGTCGACCAGGGTGAACATCACCAGGCCGGGCGACCGCTGGATCGCCTGGAGCACGAGATCCATGTGCTTCGGCGTACGCACCATGGCGTGGAAGTGCTCGACCGCGTCGAAGCCCTCGAACTGGGCGAGACCGGCCTTGACCACGGCGCTCAGCGTTTCGCCGGTGGCGTCGGAGACGAGATGAAGATGGAAGCGCTGCATGAAGACCGTTTCACGTGAAACCCTGTGGAGGAACTGTGCACAACCCCGTTCGCTTGGCAACCCGCCGGGCCGCGCGCGGGTTTTCGGGGATAATCCAGCCGTCTTTTGAGTCTGTCGAACAAGCTGGACGACGCGGCTGTGAGTCCCGTGAATTATCGCCGGGCGCCGAAGTCCATCCCCACTATTCACAGGCCCGCAGGCCGCCGCCGAAGCGGATCTGCGCGACTTATCCCCCCGCGGCCCTGGCCTGCGCCAACGCCGAGCGGTAACGCTGGCTTCCCGGAGGACAACTATTGTATGACAGGCTCATTCCCGTGATTCACAGGGATTCACTACCTCTACATCCTTCCTAAAGAATCCGATTCAAGTATTGGAGCGATGTGAACAAAGCCGTGCCAGGAAGACGCCTGATCGATGCCCTCGCCGGCCAGCCCGTGGATCGCCCGCCTTTCTGGTTCATGCGCCAGGCCGGACGATACCTTCCGGAATACCGCGATATCCGCGGCAAGGCGCAAGGTTTCCTCGAGCTGTGCTACTCCCCTGAAGCTGCCGCCGAAGTGACCCTGCAGCCGATCCGCCGCTTCGGCATGGACGCAGCCATCCTGTTCGCCGACATCCTGCTGCTGCCGGATGCGCTGGGCCAGAAGCTGGAATATCGGGAGGGGGAGGGACCGGTCCTCGAACCGGTGCGCGACGAAACCGCTGTGGCGGCGCTGCGTCCCCAGGTCATTCACGAGCGGCTGGCGCCGGTCTACGAGACCGTTGAACGGGTGGCCGGCGCATTGCCGGACGACGTGGCGCTGATCGGCTTCGCCGGCGCGCCCTGGACGGTCGCGACCTACATGGTCGAAGGCCACGCCACCAAGGAATTCATGGAACCGCGGCTGTGGGCGCTACGCGATCCAGGAGGTTTCGGCCGGCTCATCGACCTGCTCACCGAGACCACCACCGAATACCTGTCGCGTCAGATCGAAGCTGGCGCCCATGCGGTGCAGCTGTTCGACAGCTGGGCTGGAGTGCTCTCAGACAGCCAGTTCGCGCGCTGGTGCATCGCGCCCACGCGCAGCATCGTCGGCCGGCTGAAGCGGCGCTTTCCGGAAGTGCCGGTGATCGGCTTTCCCCGCGGGGCCGGCGTGAAGACCGCGGAATACGCGGCGGCGACGGGCATCGACGGCGTCGGAATCGACACCAGCGTGCCGGTCTGGTGGGCGACCGAGGAACTGCAGCAGTCGGTGGCCGTGCAGGGCAATCTGGATCCGCTCGCGCTGGTCGCCGGCGGCCAGGCGATGGAGGGCCAGGCGCGGGAAATCTTGGAATGCCTGTCCTACGGGCCTTTCGTTTTCAACCTGGGTCATGGCATTGTGCCGCAAACGCCGCCCGAGCATGTGGCGGCCCTGTCCGACCTGATCAGGAACTGGCGGGCCTGATCGGGCGTCGGCGGAACGGCCAAGGGAGAGCGAACCGATGAGCGAAATTCTGGCGTCGTGGTTTCCCTGGCTGCTCGGCTTCCACATCATCGCGGTGATCGCCTGGATGGCCGGCATGCTCTATCTGCCGCGGCTGTTCGTCTATCACGCCGGCACCATGCCGGGCTCGGAGACCTCGGAGATCTTCAAGGTCATGGAGCGACGGCTGCTCAAGGCGATCATCAATCCGGCGATGATCGCGACCCTGGTGCTGGGCGTGCTGCTGTTGTGGTCCCGGGACTGGGAGCCGCTGCGGCACGGCTGGATGCACGGCAAGCTTTTCTGCGTGTTCCTGTTGCTCGGCGTGCACGGGGTGCTGGCCGGACACACCCGCCGCTTCGCCGAGGACCAGCGCGCGAAGACCGCCAAATTCTACCGTGTGGTCAATGAGATACCCACGGTGCTGATGATCGCGATCGTGCTTCTCGTGGTGGTGGGCACGCGCAGCTGAAGCCCCGTCCGGACCGATTCCGTTCGAGTCCATTTTTGCTGGACAACCCTTGAAGCATTGGCCATTGTGGCCATATCCCATGGCAGTCCAAACGCTGTCTCGCCCCTCTTCGGGGTCTCTCTGAAAACACTCCACAAGAACCAGGAACGACCGAGCTATCGGCGGGACACAGTGAGTGGAATTGACCACCGAGTTGTCCGATCGACCATCGACCCGTAGCCCTTCGTTCCTCCCAAAAGGCAATCGGAACTTCCGATGAATCTACAAGAACTTAAGGGAAAGTCTCCCCCTGACCTGCTGGCTTTTGCCGAAAAGCTCGAGGTGGAAAACGCCTCGAACATGCGCAAGCAGGACATGATGTTCGCCATCCTCAAGCAGCTTGCCGCCCAGGGTGAGGAGATCACCGGCTCGGGCGTGCTCGAGGTGCTGCAGGACGGCTTCGGCTTCCTGCGCTCGCCCGAATCCAACTACCTTCCCGGACCCGACGACATCTATCTCAGTCCGAGCCAGATCCGCCGCTTCGGCATGCGCACGGGCGATACCATCGAGGGCCCGATCCGCGCGCCGAAGGACAGCGAGCGCTACTTCGCGCTGCTCAAGGTCAACACCATC
>WGNW01000065.1 GCA_016124315.1 Alphaproteobacteria bacterium | reverse complement strand
ATCTCGGCGTTGTCCAGCGCCACCAGCTCCACCACCGCCGCGTGCAGCTGGTTCTCGTCGCGCTGGGGCGCGGTGCAGCCTTCCAGGTAGCTGACGTACGAGCCCTCGTCGGCGACGATCAGGGTGCGCTCGAACTGGCCGGTGTCCTTGGTGTTGATGCGGAAATAGGTCGACAGCTCCATCGGGCAGCGCACGCCCTTGGGCACGTAGACGAAGGTGCCGTCGGAGAACACGGCGGAATTGAGCGTGGCGTAGAAATTGTCGGACACCGGGACCACCGAGCCGAGATACTTCCTCACCAGCTCGGGATGCTCCTTCACCGCCTCGGAGAACGAGCAGAAGATGACGCCGATCTCCTCGAGCTTCTTCTTGTAGGTGGTGGCGACCGACACCGAATCGAACACCGCGTCGACGGCGACGTTGGCCGAGCCGACCACGCCGGCCAGCACTTCCTGCTCCTTCAGCGGAATGCCCAGCTTGGCGTAGGTGTCCAGCAGGTCCGGGTCGACCTCGTCCAGGCTCTTGGGCCCTTCCTTCTTCTTCGGCGCCGCGTAGTAGTGGATGTCCTGATAGTCGATGGCCGGGTGATGGACCTTCGCCCAGTCGGGATCCTCGGCGGTGAGCCACTTGCGGTAGGCCTCGAGCCGCCATTCCAGCAGCCACTCGGGCTCTTCCTTCTTGGCCGAGATCAGCCGGATGACGTCCTCGTTCAGGCCCTTGGGCGCGACGTCGGTCTCGATGTCGGTGACGAAGCCGTACTTGTACTCGCCGGTGAGTTCCTTGACGGTCTTCCTGGTTTCGACACTGGCTGCCATGGGGTATGCCTTCGGCTTCCTGTTCCTATAGGTCCGATACGGTTTCGCGGGCGGCGGGCTTGCGCGGCGCGAACATCTGCAACTGGTCGGCGCACAACTCGGCCAAGCTGATCTCGGACAGCGCGTGCCGGATCACCCGGTTGATCTTCTGCCAGCTGGTGCGCACGCCGCAGAGGGATTCGATGCCGCAGTCGCTGTCGTCGGTCAGGCAGTCGGTGAGCGCGATGGGCCCGTCGACCGCGCCGACGATGTCGGCGACCGAGATCGCCTCGGGAGCGCGCGCCAGGCTGTAGCCGCCGGCCTGGCCGCGATGGGACACCAGCAGACCGCCGCGCGACATCACGCCTAGCAGCTTGCTCACGGTGGGCGTCGGGATGTGCGTCTCGGCCGACAGGCCGCCCGCATTGTGGATGCGGTCCGGATGGCGCGCCCACTCATGGCCCAGATGGGTCATCAGCAGCACCGCGTAGTCTGCCAGCCGCGTGAGGCGGATCATGGACGGGCCCTCGCTCGCAATCGCCAAACCATTCCGGACCGATGCGGTCCGGTATGACGTCACATGGGGCAGGCGCGCCCGTGAGTCAACCGGGTTTGACTAAATCGGAGCGATTCTGTCAAGAATTCGCTGCGGCCCGCGCTGCGGCGGTCATTGCGGCGGCGGGCCGTCGCCGAACGGATCGACGGTCTGGTAGTCCGCCGAGGGCCGCTGGAACTTGGAGTCGTCCACCCTGCCCACGTCGACCTTCTGCAGTTCTACGTTGCCTTGCACCATGTCGCCGTCGCTGCGCATGTACTGCATCACCATGTTGTCGTCGACGCAGAGGGTGGTGCCGGAATCGCCCATCTTCCAGACCGTGCAGGGCGTGCCGTTGTAGGTGTCCGTGCCGGACTGCACGCCGCCATTGGCCCGGGTCATCTGCTCGAAGAAGGCCTTGCCGCTGCCCGCCGTCTCCGCCACCTCCGCCTGCCGGTTCGGCGCCTTGGTCGCCTCGCCGGTGACGTAGTCGTAGGTGTAGACCCATTGCGGATCGGTGAAGGTGGCGACGTCGATCTTCTGCTCGCCGTCGCCCGCCGGCATGGTCGCCTCGTAGTGCTGCACCATGGAGCGGCCGTAATCCTTGATGTAGACGGTCTGGGTGCCGGTCTGGCCGCCGCTGATGGTGTAGGTGAGGGTCGCCTTCTCGAACGGATAGAGCTTCACCGGCGCCGCGGCGGCGATCTGCGGCGCGGCGACGGCGGCCGCGAGGCAGCCGGCGATCAAGAGGCGTGTCTTCATGTCCCGTCTCCCTGTTCCTGCGTTCGGCCCGTCACGGACGCGAAACGGCCTCCAGAAGATATGGAGCGGCGGGCTGCTCGCGCCACAGGCGTCCCGCTGCGCCGGGCACAACATTCCCGTCGCGCAAGACTGGCGGGAACTTCGACCGCGAGCGACAATGGGCCGATGAAGAATCCCCCGACGCTGCACGGGCAGCCGCCCATCGTCATCGCCCACCGCGGCGCCAGCGGCCACCGGCCCGAGCACACCCGCGAGGCCTACCAGCTGGCGCTCGCCATGGGCGCCGACGCGGTGGAGCCGGACGTGGTGATGACCGGCGACGGCGCGCTGGTGATCCGCCACGACCGCTATCTGAGCACCTCGACCGATGTGGCCGACCATCCCGAATTCGCCGGCCGCCGGACGCTGAAGGAAGGCCGGGTGGTGCCGGACTGGTACGTGGAGGACTTCACCCTGGCGGAGATCCGCACGCTGCGGGCGCGCCAGCCGTTTCCCGGCCGGTCGCGGGAATGGGACGGCCGCTCGCCGATCCTCACCCTCGAGGAATTGCTGGCGCTGCTGCGCGAGGCGGAAGCCGCGCGCGGCGCGCCGATCGGCTTCCACCCGGAGATTAAGCACCCGGACTACCTGCTCTCCATCGGCCTCGACATGCTGCCGCCGCTGCTGCAGACGCTGCGCTCCTTCGGCTACGACGGTGGCCGCACGTCGCTGTTCGTCCAGTCCTTCGACCACACCTTCCTGCAGCGCCTGCGCCCGCTGACCGACATGCGGCTCACCCAGCTGCTGGAGGACCGGGACGGCCAGCCGCACGTGCCGCTGGCCGCCGCGGCGTCGGTCGCCGCGGCGGTCGGGCCTCAGAAGTCGCTGCTGCTCGATCCGAAGACCCGCGCCTCCACCGGCCTGCTGGAAGAAGCCCACGCCTTCGGGATGCAGGTGCATCCCTGGACGTTCCGCGACGACATGGTGGGACCGGGTTTCGCCGACGTGCGCCAGGAGCTGGAGGCCTATTTCGCCCTGGGCGTCGACGGCGTGTTCGCCGACTTCCCCGACACCGCGCTGGCGGTCCGCGCGGCGTTCCTGGCGCAGCGCTAGGGCCCCCCACCTTCACGACCGCTTTTTCCGCTGCGCCGGGCGGATCGGCCGTGCTAGCGTCTTGCCCCGAATGATCCGGCGGGACCGGATGGCCATAAGAACCAACGGATGCGGCGCGTTCACCGCGCGCCCGAGGAAGAGGAACGGGACATGGATTTCAACGACACGCCGGAAGAAGCCGAATTCCGCGCCAAGGCGCGCGCCTGGCTGGCCGAGAACGTGCCCGAGGGCTGGCGCGAGCGCGCCGCGGCGGGCCACATCCACGACGTCTGCCGCGAATGGCAGCGCATCAAGTACGACGCCGGCTGGGCCTGCCTGAACTGGCCGAAGGAATATGGCGGCCAGGGCTTCACGCCCATCCAGTCGGTGATCTGGTCGCAGGAGGAATCCAAGGTCGCGCCGCCGTCCGCCGCCATGCTGGTGGTCGGCCTGGGCATGACCGGCCCGATGCTGATGGTGCACGGCACCGACGAGCAGAAGGCGAAGCACCTGCCGCCGATGGCGCGGGCCGACATCATCTGGTGCCAGCTGTTCTCCGAGCCCGCCGGCGGCTCGGACCTGGCGGCGCTGCGCACCCGCGCGGTGAAGGACGGCGACGAGTGGGTGGTGAACGGCCAGAAGATCTGGTCGTCGGGCGCCCACCAGAGCGACTGGGCCATCCTGGTCACCCGCACCGACCCGACCGTTCCCAAGCACAAGGGCCTGACCTTCTTCGTCGTCGACATGAAGACGCCGGGCATCGAGCCGCGCCCCATCAAGCAGATCTCGGGCGCCGCCCACTTCAACGAGGTCTACCTGACCGACGTGCGCATCCCCGACGCCAACCGCATCGGCGCCGTGGGCGACGGCTGGAAGGTGGCCATGACCATCCTGATGAACGAGCGCCTGGCGGTCGGCTCCACCGGCGGCGCGGGCGGCATCGGCGCCAGCTGGGAATCGCTGTTCGATCTCGCCCGCACCCTCGAAGGCGAGGACGGCCCGGTGATCCGCGACGCCGGCGTGCGCGAGAAGCTGGCCGACTGGTACGTGCGCGAGGCCGGCATCCGCAACGTCAACGCGCGCACCATCTCGGCCCTGTCGCGGGGCGGCACGCCCGGCCCGGAAGCCTCCATCTCCAAGCTGGTGGTGGGTCCGCAGAAGCAGAACATGGCGTCCTTCGCCATGGACCTGCAGGACATGGCCGGCGGCATCATGGACCCGAAGATCGCGCCGCTGCACGCCGCCTTCCAACAGTCGCTGCTGGGCTCGCCGGCCGGCCGCATCGCCGGCGGCACCGACGAGATCATGCGCAACATCATCGCCGAGCGGGTGCTGGGCCTGCCCGGCGACATCCGCGTCGACAAGGACGTGCCGTTCAACGAGATCCCGACCGGCGGCAAGGCGGCCTGAGACCGCTCCCGACCGGCGACGGACCGCGTTGCCAAGGCCGCGCCGGGCCGCATAGACTGGCGCGGGAAACGGGGAAGGCGGGATGCTGAAGCCAGAGGAATTCGTCCACGTCCTCTACGACGTGAAGGACCATGTCGCGACGGTCACGCTGAACCGTCCGGAAATCTACAACGCCCTCAACCACCGGGCCTATGACGAGCTGGAGACGTCGTTCCTGCTCGCCCACGACGATCCGGAGGTGCGCTGCGTGGTGCTCACCGGTGCCGATCCCGGCTTCTGCTCGGGCGACGACGTGCGCGCCATCATGGCCGGCAGCGAGCGCGAGGGCAGCGTCCACCGGCTGACCCGCGTCAAGCCGACGCCGACGCCCGCCGCCACCGCCATCCTGGACTGCGGCAAGCCGGTGATCGCCGCCGTCAACGGCGCCGCGGTCGGCTGGGGCATGGACCTGTCGCTGATGGCCGACCTGCGCATCGCCTCGGAGAAGGCCAAGTTCGGCGAGCTGTTCGTCAAGCGCGGCCTGATCACCGACCTGGGCGGGCTGACCCGCCTGCCGCTGGTGGTGGGCGTGCAGAAGGCGGCCGAACTGCTGTTCACCGGCGACGTCATCGACGCCGCCGAGGCCGAGCGCATCGGCCTGGTGCTGAAGACCGTGCCCCACGACGCGCTGATGCCCACCGCCTACGAACTGGCCGGCAAGATCGCCGCCAACCCGCCGCTCGCCGTGCAGCACCTCAAGGAGGGGCTGCGCAAGACCACCTACGGCGAGCACCGGGAGATCGGCAGCTGGATCGCCCACGTGCTGGGCATCCTGTTCCAGACCGAGGACCACAAGGAAGGGGTGGCCAGCTTCCTGGAGAAGCGCCCCGCCTCGTTCAAAGGCCGCTGAGGACCGCCATGGACCAGAAGACCACCCTCGCCCCCTTCATGCCGATCCCCCACGCGGAGCCGCGCGGGCGGATGACCCGGCGGCCGGACGGCTCGATCATCGTCGAGAACCTGCTGGAGCTCGGCCCCTACGAACGCAACGTCGTCGCCTACCTGCACAAATGGGCGCAGAAGCGGCCCGGCCAGGTGTGGCTCGCCCAGCGGGCGAAGGACCGCTCGTGGGAGACGGTGACCTACGCCGAGGGACTGGCGCGGGTGAACGCCCTGTCGCAGGCGCTGCTCGACCGGGGCCTCGACCAGGCGAAGCCGCTGATGATCCTGTCGGGCAATTCCATCAACCACGCCCTGCTGGTGATGGCCGCGCTGCAGGTGGGCGTGCCCGCCTCGCCGGTGGCGACCGCCTATTCCACCATGCCCGGCGCCCACGCCAAGCTGCACCACGTCTTCGACCTGATCGAGCCGAAGCTCCTCTTCGTCGAGCAGGGCACGCCCTTCGAGGCGGCGCTCGGTGCGCTCGACCTCGCCGGCGTCGAGCTGGTGGTGCATGACGACCCGCCGCGCGGCTTCGCCGGCACGCCGTTCGCCGACCTGCTGGCGACCACGCCCACCGACGCGGTCAGGGCCGCCTACGAGCGCACCGGGCCGGACACGGTGGGAAAGTACCTGTTCACCTCCGGCTCCACCGGCATGCCCAAGGGCGTGCCGCAGACCCAGCGCATGATGTGCTCGAACCAGAAGGCCGGCGAGGTGATCTTCCCCAACGACCCGTCCTACGTGCCGGTGATCGTCGACTGGCTGCCCTGGAACCACTGCTACGGCGGCAACTCCAACTTCAACGGGATCCTGCGCGAGGGCGGCTCGCTCTACATCGACGACGGCAAGCCGGTGCCCGAGCTGGTCGGCCGCACCCTCGACAACCTGCGCGAGATAGCGCCCACCGAATACCTCTCCGTCGCCGCCGGCCACGCCATGGTGGTCCACGCGCTGGAGGAGGACGAGGGCCTGCGCCGCAACTTCTTCAGCCGGATGCGCAAGCTCGGCTATGGCGGCGCCAGCCTGCCCCACGAGGTGTGGCAGCGCTACCAGGACCTGGCGGTGCGCGAGACCGGCCAGCGGCTGCTGTTCCGCACCGGCTGGGGCTCCACCGAGACGGCGCCCGTCTCCTCCACCCTGTACTGGCCGATCGAGGGCACCGGCAACGTCGGCCTGCCCATGCCGGGCACGACCCTGAAGCTGGTGCCCAACGGCGACAAGCTGGAGGTGCGGGTGAAGGGCGACAACATCTTCCCCGGCTACTACCGCCAGCCGGAGAAGACCGCCGACGCCTTCGACGAGGAGGGCTTCTACAAGATCGGCGACGCCATGAAGCTGGTGGACGAGACCGACATCAACAAGGGCCTGATCTTCAACGGCCGCGTGGTCGAGGACTTCAAGCTGCTCTCCGGCACCTTCGTCTCGGTCGGCACGCTCCGGGTGCAGGTGAACGACGCCTGCGCGCCGCTGGTGGCCGACAACCTGGTGGCCGGCCACGACCGCGACCATGTCGGCGTGCTGCTGTGGCCGAACCTGGCCGCCTGCCGGCGCATCTCCGGCGCGGGCGACGACATTCCCGTGGCCGAGCTGATCCGCCATCCCAGGGTGGTGGAGCACGTCCGCAAGGGATTGCAGGCGCACAACAGGGCGTTCCCCGGCTCGTCCACCCGCGTGGTGCGGGCGATGCTGATGGAGGAGCCGCCCTCCATGGGCGACCACGAGATCACCGAGAAGGGCTACGTCAACCAGCGGGCGGCGCTCGACCGGCGCGCCGACCTGGTGGCGGCGCTGTTCGCCGCCAGTCCGGGCCCGGACGTGATCGACCTGCGCGCCTAGAGCCGCGGCCGCCGACATGGTGTAATGACGGCCACAGCTTCAGCATCCTAGGGAAAGCATCCATGGACGAGGGAACCTACACCATGCGCGTAGCGACGCGGGACGAGGTGGACCTGATGGTCGACTGGGCCGCGCAGGAAGGCTGGAATCCCGGCCTGCGCGACGCCGACTGCTTCTATGCCGCCGATCCGGAAGGATTCTTCGTCGGCGAGTTGGACGGCAAGGTCATCACCACCGTCTCCGCCGTGTCCTACGGCCCGAACTTCGGTTTCATGGGCTTCTACATCTGCGTGCCGGAGCACCGGCAGCACGGGCACAGCTTTCAGCTCGCCAATTATGCGCGCGAGGCGCTGAAGTGCCGCACCATCGGCCTCGACGGCGTGGTCGAGCAGCAGGACAACTATGCCGACTGGGGCTTCACCCTGGCGCACCGCAATTTCCGCTTCGGCGGCGCGCCGGCCGATCCCGGCCCGGCCGACCCCGACGTGCGCCCGCTGACGCCGGAGGACATGCACGCCGTCTACGCCATGGACCTCGCCTGCTTCGGCTACGAGCGCAAGGCGTTCCTCGACGCCTGGGTGACCGCCGAGGGCCACCGGGCACTGGGCTGCTTCAAGGGCAGCCGGCTCGACGGCTTCACCGTCGCCCGGCCGTGCCGCGAGGGCACCAAGATCGCGCCGCTGTTCGCCGTCTCGCCCGGCGTCGCCGAGCGCCTGTTCGACGAAGCCGCGCGGGGCGCGGCCGGGCCCGTCTTCCTCGACGTGCCGGAGACCAACAAGCCGGCCCTCGACATGGTGGCCCGCAAGGGCATGACCAAGGTGTTCGAGACCGCCCGCATGTATGCGGGCCCCGAGCCCAAGCTGCCGCTGGGCGAGATCTACGGCATCACCTCCTACGAGCTGGGCTGAGGCCGGCTACACCCGCAGCATCAGCCCGCCGTCGACCCGCAGGCCGTGGCCGGTGACGAAGCCGGCCAGTTCCGAGGCGAGGAACAGGGCGCCGCGGGCGATGTCGATCGGCTGACCCAGCCGCTTCAGCGGCGACTTGCGCGCCCAGACGTCGGCGATCGCCGGATCGTCGGTCATGGCCGTAGTCATGCCGGTGGCGATGGCGCCCGGCTCGATGTAGTTGGCGGTGATGCCGTAACGGCCCTCCTCCAGCGCCAGGGTGCGGGTGAGCCCGGCGACGCCGGCCTTCGAGGCGCAATAGGCGGCGAGGCCGAAGTCGGTGCCCTCAGCCATCACCGAGGCGGTGTTGATGATCCGCCCCGACCCGGCCTCCCGCAGATAGGGGATCGCCGCCTTGGCGAGGCGGAACTGGGCGGTGACGTTGACGTCGAGGATCCGCTGCCAGTGGGCGTCCGGCATGTCGACGGCGTTCGCCCGGCCGCTGACGCCGGCGTTGTTGAACAGGATGTCGAGCCGGCCCCAGGTGGCCACCGCCGCGTCGACGATCTTGTCCGGCGCGTCGGGCGCGGTGATGTCGTGCTCCAACTCGACGATGGAATCGAACTCCCTGTGGGCGTCCACCAGCCCCTTGTCCGGCAGGTCGACGGCGAGGACGCGGGCGCCCTGTTCGGCGAAGAGCTGGGCGCTCGCCCGGCCGATGCCCGAGGCGGCGCCGGTGACGATCGCCACCTTACCGGCGAGCATCCGAAGATGCCCGCTTGTAGCCGCCTGCGACTGGTCGCTAACTAATGTGGATGACACGGTTCAACGATCTCCCGAGTTTGCTGGACGCGGTCTGCGAACGGCATCCCGACCGCGTCGCCCTGATGTGGGACGACGAGCTTATCACCTATTGCCAGCTGAGGGAGCAGGCCGAGAGGGTGGCCGGCGGCCTGCGCGGCCACGGCTTCGGGCCCGGCGACCGCATCGCCTTCTGGCTGCCCAACGTGCCCGCCTATGTGGTGCTGCTGCTGGCCTGCGCCCGGCTGGGCGTGTGCGCCGTGGCGGTGAACACCCGCTACGGCCCGCAGGAGGTCGCCGACATCCTCGGCCGCACCCGGGTGAGGGCGCTGGCGCTGTGGCCGGGCTTCGGCGGGCTCGCCGCCGACCCGGTGATGGAACGGATCGACGCCTCGGCGCTGCCGGACCTGGACTGGCTGATCGAGGCGGGCGGCGCGGCGGTGGGCGCCGCCGGATGGGAGAACGCGCCCCGGCTGCGGCTGGAGGCGCTGCGCGCCGCCGCGCCGTTCGCCGGCAGCCTGGCCGGGCCGGACAGCGACGGCGCCACCTTCACCACCTCGGGCACCACCAGCGCGCCCAAGATCGTCGTCCAGCGGCAGGGCAGCCTCGCCCGCCACGCGCAGGACGTGGCGGCCGGGTTCCGCTTCGGCGCGGACACGGTCTCGCTGCAGGCGCTGCCGCTGTGCGGCGTGTTCGGCTTCGCCCAGGCGCTGGGCGTGCTGGCGGGCGGCGGACGGCTGGTCATGCTGCCGCTGTTCGACGCCGCCCAGGCCGCCGGGCTGGTCCGCGACTGGCGGGTGACCGACTTCTGCGGCAGCGACGACATGGTCCACCGCCTGCTGGCCCAGGGCGCGGGGGAGCGGCCGTTCCCCAGCCTGTCCTGGATCGGCTATGCCGCCTTCAACACCGCGCTGGCCGACATCGCCGGGCGCGCCGAGGCCAAGGGCATCGCCCTGCGCGGCCTCTACGGCATGAGCGAGTGCATGGCACTCTTCAGCGTCCGTCCGCTCGCCGCGCCCGTGGCCGAGCGCGGCAGGAGCGGCGGCATGCCCGTGTCGCCCGAGGCGCGGGTGCGGGTGGTCGACCCCGAGTCGGGCGGGCCGCTGCCGGCGGGAGAGGCGGGCGCCCTGGAGGTGGCCGGCCCCAGCCTTTTCCACCGCTACGAGGGCAATCCCGACGCCACCGCCGCCGCCTTCACCGCCGACGGCTTCTTCCGCACCGGCGACATGGCGCGCCTGGAGCAGGACGGCGGCTTCGAGTTCCTCGGCCGCATGGGCGACGTGCTGCGCCTCGGCGGCTTCCTGGTGAACCCGGCCGAGATCGAGGAGCACCTGCAGGCCCACGCCTCGGTTCGCGGCGCCCAGGTGGTGGCCGTGGGCACCGAGCGCGGCATGCGCCCCGTCGCCTTCGTCATCCTGGAGGACGGCCACGCCCTGGGCGAGGCCGCCCTGATCGCCCACTGCGCCCCGCTCGCCCGCTACAAGCAGCCCGTCCGCTGCATCGCCCTCGCCGCCTTTCCGGTCACCCCAAGCGCCAACGGCGAGAAGATCAAGCGCGCGGAACTGCGACGGCTGGCGGAAGAAGAGATGGGAAATGGGGGATGAGGGCCGATTTCGACCGATTGTGTTGAAAAAGTCGGCGCGCGAGTCTTTCAACCCGATTCTGCGCAACAATGATTCAGGGAAAGGCTCGGGGGCGAAGCTGCGCCCTTCCAATTACGAATTACGGGGACAGTTTACTTAATAGATCATCCACCGTCCTCGGATTCGGCCTCCCCTGTCGCCGGGCGAAGCATCTGACGGCCCGGCCTCCAGGCCGACGGATCCTGCTGCGACCTGGGACCACCGTCCGCGCCAGCGTATCCATCAATCCCTCCGACCCCGAAGAGCCGTCTCTCAAATTTGGTAAACTGTCACCGTAACTCGTAACTGGGAATCCAAGCGGGCTCCGGAAGCCTTTGCGGCCGCATTAGCACCCCACGTTTGGTGGGTATGCTAGAAATCCTTTGTAAAAGACACGGTGGAAAACAATCCAGCTTTAGACACCAAGCTGCATGTGATGTCTGAAAATTCTCGGACCTCCAATGGAGCCCCTGGTCCAGGATTAGCGGAAATAACGTGACTAAAATAAAATGACACAACTCCATAATTGGGCTCAATCACCATTTTATACTTTGGTGCTGCCGCGCTCTCCTCGATGGGCTCTGCGATGACGACAACCCGATTTTCCCACTTTGTATATTTAGGGAATTTCAACACGCGAAATTTATAGCCCAATATTTCATAATGGGACAATCGAGACAACACCCTCGGCACGGCAAAAATCAACTCCTGAGGCGCCACTCGCTCTAATCTGCTGGAGACTTGTTGTCGTTTGCAGAGAAATTCGCCGCTGCTACAGTCTTTTATCTCCCCCCCCGCCGACGCCACATAAACCTGCGATGAGTTAGCCGTGTCTGGCCATTGAAGCGAAAAACGCCAGTCTACCTTTGATTCTGTAAAATCAATTCCAGCTCCATATTTTAGGCAATAATAATGGATAGCCGTCCCTTCATCACATTTTGCTGTCAATGGTGCCGCTATCAATAAAATAATAAGCAATAAAGGGCCCAAAACTACGGACCATGTTTGGACCTTACTTAGCATCAACTGAGTTCCCCAGGCCAATGAGCGACTCAACCATTGGATAAAATGCCCCTCCACCGATAGGTGGTCCTGTTTTGATGCTAGTTCATGATCGGCCTCTGGACCAGCGGTAGCGCGCTTCGTATGGCTAGCTAGCGTGTCCACTTTCCCATGCGGATATCCGCGGCCTGGCCCGTGTCGGTGGCGCACACAGCATCGTATCGAGACGCGGGACCATCCGGGGGCGTCTCGATACACCGGCCTTCGGCCGGCACTCGACGCGAGCGGAATGGAATTACGGGGACAGTTTACTCAATAGATCATCGACCGTCCTCGGATTCGGCCTCCCCTGTCGCCAGGCGAGACCTCTGACGGCCCGGCTCCAGACCGGCAATCCTGCTGCGACCTGGGACCACCGTCCGCGCCAGCGTTGCCATCAATCCATCCGCCCCCGAAGAGCCGTCTCTCAAATTTGGCAAACTGTCGCCGTAACTCAACGAACTCAACGGAGGGCTACTTGGGCGTCTCGGTGGCGGCTGACGGCTAAGACGGTACTACCTGGTCCGGATAGTCACGGCGGGACTTGGCGCGCTTGGCCCGCGCTTCCGGGATAATCTGCTGGTTCACCAGCGTCTCAAACTTGGAGGAATAATAGCCTCTAGCGAAAGGCCATGACCTTTCGTAGGACTGAAGAGACGCGAACTGATCCAGCATGGCGAAGCGAGCACCATCCCAAATGTCGTCGGACAAGTTGCCGTCCAGCCACTGCAAGTAGTTGAACTCAAAGTTCTTCAAGGTCAAATTCACATACCAGGCCACTTTGAACTGATCCTTCGTCAGCGGTGTGCGCATCGGAAAGTGATCGGCCCTGAGAGCGTCCATCAGATCACTGGTCGTCGCAACCGCCAATGCATTATCCGCCCAGATGGCGACGCTCGCCTGCGCCATGCTCGCTCTGACGGCCTTGGTGTTGTTTCGCAACTGGATGCTGACAAACACCAGCGACACGATCACCGCGATGGCGGCCAGGATTTCCGACAGCTTGTATATCAGGTCCAGCATCTTCTCCTCCGTTGTACTGAAGAGGAAACCCTAGCCCAGTTCGGGACACCGCGCGATTGGCGGCTGCCCACCCTCAACGGCCCGGCCGCATCCGACCCATTGCAACCCCGAGGAGCCGTCTCTCAAATTTGGTAAACCGTCGCCGTAACTCCCGCGAACGCCGGTGAACCGGGTTAGCGCCCGTCTTCTCCGCTCGCGTCGAGCGATGGCGCGGCTGCGCCATCGTATCGAGACGCGGGACCGGGCGAGAGGCGTCTCGATACGCCGGCCCGCGGGCCGGCACTCGACGCGAGCGGATGGGTGTGGGCCCTCAGGCGGCGAAGCCAATGCCGGTCCGCACCCCCGTCCCGCGCCATCGCCGCTTGCCTAAACCCGCCCTTTCGCCTACATAGCCGCGCCATGACCGGTCGGCTGGAAATCGTCAAGGCGTTCACCTTCGAGGCGGCGCACCACTTCACGCACATGCCCGTGGGGCATGGCTACCAGCGCATGCACGGCCACTCCTACCACGTAGAGGTGGCGATCGCCGGCACGCCCGATCCGGTGTCGGGCTGGATCGAGGACTTCGCCGAGGTGGCGAAGGCGATGGACGAGGTGAAGCACGCCCTCGACCACAACACGCTCAACGACGTGCCCGGCCTGGAGAACCCGTCGCTGGAGACCATCTCCCGCTGGATCGGCTCCCGGCTGGAGGCGCGCTTCCCCGGCCTCACCTGGGTGAAGGTGGCGCGGCCGAGCTGCGCCGAATACTGCGTCTGGCGCCGGGCCGCGTGACACTTTCTTGACGATCCGCCCAAACAAGCCTTGATCTGGCACCGTCCCGAACGGTACATGGTCCGGCCTGTCGGCTGACCCGGCAACATCTACTGGTTGGGGAGGAGCATGTGTCCCAAGCACAATCCCTCTTCCAATTGGGGATGGACCTGTTTGACGGTTCAACCAGCTCCCAAACGGAAGAAGAAACATCGGTCGCCCTCGCCAGCGGCGACGAAGATGCCAGCAAGGATCACTTCATCGAGAAGGACGGCGTGCTGTGCGCCGGCGTCCATCTGGTGGTGGACCTGATCGGCGCCGCCCATCTCGACGACCTGACCCACATCGACCGCACCCTGCGGCGCTGCGTGGAGAAGGCAGGCGCGACCCTGCTGCACATCCACCTGCACTACTTCACGCCCAATGGCGGCGTGTCGGGCGTGGCGGTGCTGGCCGAATCCCACATCAGCATCCACACCTGGCCCGAGCGCGACTATGCGGCCATGGACGTGTTCATGTGCGGCGAGGCGGACCCGCACGCCGCCATCGCGGTGCTGCGCGAGGCGTTCGAGGCCGACGACGTGGAGGTGCACGAGATGCTGCGCGGCACGGCCGCCGCATGAGCGACTGGTTCGAGGAGACGGTCGACCCGCGGCTGCGGCTCCGGCTGGAGATCCTCGAGACCCTGCACGAGGAGCGCCACGGCCTGCAGCGGCTGGTGCTGTTCCGCAGCCCGCTGTTCGGCCGGGTGCTGGCGCTGGACGGCGCCATCCAGACCACCGAGGGCGACGAGTTCATCTATCACGAGATACTCGCCCACGTACCCGTGCTGGCCCACGGCGCGGTACGCCGCGCGCTGATCGTGGGCGGCGGCGACGGCGGCATGGCCGAGGAGCTGCTGAAGCACCGGACCGTCGAGCACGTCACCCTGGTGGAGATCGACCCGGCGGTGATCGACTTCTCCCGCACCCATCTCCGGGCGATCTGCGGCGACGCCTTCGACGACCCGCGGCTCGCCGTGGAAATCGCCGACGGCGCGGCCTTCGTGGCGGACAGCCGCGAGAACTTCGATCTGATCATCGTCGACTCCACCGACCCGGAAGGCCCCGGCGAGGTGCTGTTCTCGGAGGCCTTCTACCGGAACTGCCGCGACCGGCTGGCGCCGGGCGGCGTGCTGGCGACCCAGGCGGGCGTGCCGTTCACCCATCCGCAGACGCTGCGCCGCACCGGCGCCGCCCACCGCGCGCTGTTCGCCGACGCGTCGTGCTTTCTGGCGGCGGTGCCCTCCTATTCGGGCGGCGCCATGGCGTTCGGCTGGGCGAGCGACGATCCCGCCCTGCGCCAAACACCCGTGGAGACGCTGTCGGAACGGTTCGCCGCCGCCGGCCTCGCCACGCGCTACTACACTCCCGAGGTGCACCGGGCCGCCTTCGCCCTGCCGCCCTATGTGAGCGAGCTGCTGGCCTGACGACGCTGCCTTGCCGGCCTCCACGCCATGCCGTACCGTCGGTGCATTGCGGAGGGGGAGAGGCATGACGGCGGAGAAGGCGCGCAATCTCGTCGAGATGTTCCTCGACCAGGCGGAGCGCCGCGGCGACCGCCCCTGCGTGTGGTGGAAATCCGCCCGCAACCGGCCCTATACCCCGCTGTCGTGGCGCACCGTGGCCGAGCGCGCCGCCCGGCTGGCCCAGGCGCTGCGCGACCTGGGCATCGAACCCGGCGACCGCGTCGCGCTGGTGAGCGAGAGCCGGCCGGAATGGCTGATAGCCGATCTGGGCATCATGGGCGCCGGCGCGGTCACCGTGCCGACCTACATCACCAACACGCGGCAGGACCACGCCCACATCCTGCGGGACAGCGGCGCGCGGGGCGCCATCGTCTCCACCGACAAGCTCGCCCGGCCGCTGCTCTCGGCCGCCATCGAGCAGGGCTCGCTCGACTTCGTCATCGCCATGGAGCAGCCCAGGCTCACCCAGGGGCTCGACCTGGACATCCGCCTCTGGGACGACCTGCTGGCGGGCAGCCCGGGCACCGTCACCGACCTGCGCCAGGCGGTGGCCGCCATCGGGCGGGACGACCTCGCCTGCCTGATCTACACCTCGGGCACGGGCGGCGCGCCCAAGGGGGTGATGACCAGCCACGGTGCCATCCTGCACAACTGCGCTGGCGCCCGCGAGGTGATCGAGGAGCTCGGGCTCGACGAGGGGCTGGAGCGCAACGAGGTGTTCCTGTCGTTCCTGCCGCTCTCCCACGCCTATGAGCACACCGGCGGGCAGTTCTTCCCCGTTTCCATCGGCGCCCAGATCTACTACGCCGAGGGCATCGACCGGCTGGCCGCCAACATGCTGGAGGCGCGCCCGACCATCATGACGGTGGTGCCGCGGCTGTTCGAGATGCTACGCAACCGGATCACCCGCGGCGTCGAGGAGCAGGGCGGACGGCGCGCCAGGCTGTTCCACCGCGCGCTCGACCTGGGCGTCAGGCGGATGACCGCCCGGCGCAGCCTGAGCCTGCGGGAGCGCGCCGAGAACTGGGCGCTCGACCGCTTCGTCCGCCGCAAGGTCCACCAGCGCTTCGGCGGCCGGGTGAAGGCGCTGGTCTCGGGCGGGGCGCCGCTCAATCCGGACGTCGCCCTGTTCTTCCACGCCCTCGGCCTGCGCCTGCTGCAGGGTTACGGCCAGACCGAATCCGGCCCGGTGGTGAGCGTCAACCGGCCGGGGTTGGTGAAGATCGACACGGTGGGACCGCCGATGAAGGCGACCGAGGTGCGCATCGCCGTGGACGGCGAGATCCTGATCCGCGGCGAGCTGGTGATGAAGGGCTACTGGCGCGACGAGGCGGCGACCCGGCGCGCCATCGTCGACGGCTGGCTGCACACCGGCGACATCGGCCTGATCGACGAGGACGGCCACCTGCGGATCACCGACCGCAAGAAGGACATCATCGTCAACGACAAGGGCGACAATGTCGCGCCGGCGCGCGTGGAGGGCCTGCTCACGCTGGAGACCGAGATCGCCCAGGCCATGCTCTACGGCGACCGCCGTCCGCACATGGTCGCCCTGCTGGTGCCGGACCGGGACTGGGCGGCGGCGTGGGCGAAGGCCCAGGGCGCGGATCCGGACCCCGCGTCACTCGCCGGCAACCCGACTTTTCACGCGGCGCTCGACCAGACGGTGGCGCGCGTCAACCAGCGGCTGGCGGCCGTCGAGAAGGTGCGCCGGTTCGCCGTGCTGAGCGAGCCCTTCACCATCGACAACGAACAGATGACGCCGACCCTCAAGATCCGGCGCCACGTCATCATCGGCGCCTACGGAGATGTGCTGGAAGCCCTGTACAGCCGGGCTCAGTAGCCCCGGACGCTTTCCAGCAGGCCGTTCAGGTCGCCCACCGTCCGCTTCCAGTCGGCGTCGCCGACGCTGCGGGAGAATTCCGCCATGGCCCGGTTCCACAGCGGCACGGCCTGCCGGATCCGCTCCGCCCCGACGGAGGTGAGACGCACGGTCTTGCGCCGCCTGTCAGGCCCGGCCACGACCTCGAGCAACCCTTCGCGCTCCAGCGGACGCAAGCTGCGCGCGATGGTCGAATTGTCCATCACCAGATCGCGGGCGAGCTGGCTGTAGGTGGGCTCGCCCGACGACGCGACGTTGAGCAGCATGACCAATTGGCCCGATCTCAGGCCGGCGGGCTGAAGCGCCTCGTCGAACAGCCGGGAGACCGCCCGGGCGGCCTTCTTGAGATTGAAGCTTGGACACACGTCGACCGCCGACTGGCAGGTCTCCAGCTCCTCCGGGCTCAACAGTTCGTGAGGCGCGTTCACGATTTCGTTACTCCTAATAAGCACCCCTCTTATCAAGTCCTGGGCTGTCAATCCAGCCTGATCTCATGCCCGCCGCGTGCTGGCGGCATGGCCGTCGCCGGTCCGAAGGATTAGGGTGGGTCAACGAACGGCGCGAGCAGGGCTGCATGACGTGATCGCTCGAGGAATTCTGTTCGATCTGCAGGGTGTTCTCTATCAGGACGGCCAGACCTTCGGTTGCGCGCCGGAGGCCGTGCGCCGCCTTGCCGACGCGGGGGTTCGCATCCGCTTCCTGACCAACACCACGACACGGCCGCGCCGGGAGATCGCCGAGCGGATGGCGCGCATGGGTTTCGAGGCATCGGAAGACCGCATCTTCACGCCCTGCATGGCGGCGCGCCGCGTGCTGCAACGGACGGGCGCGCGCCGCGTCCATCTTGCCGCCGATGCCGCGCTGGCCGAGGACCTCGCGGGATTCGAGCTGGTGGAGGAGTCGCCGGACGCGGTAGTGCTGGGCGATCTGGGCCGGCGCTTCGACTGGGATCTGCTCAACCGGCTGTTCGGCATGCTGCGGGGCGGCGCGATGCTGATCGCCCTGCACAAGAACCGCCACTGCCTGTCGCAGGGCGAGGTGGTTCTGGACCTCGGCCCCTTCGTCGCCGCCCTCGAATACGCCGCGCGCATCGAGGCCCTTGTGGTCGGCAAGCCCGCCGGCGCGTTCTTCTCGCTCGCGCTGGCGGACATGGACGTCGCCGCCGAGGACGCGGTCATGGTGGGCGACGACCTGGAGGCGGACATCGGCGGCGGGCTGGCGGCCGGGCTGCGAACCGTGCAGGTACGCACCGGCAAGTACCGGACCGGCGACGAGGGCCGGGAGATCAAGCCGTGGGCGCGGATCGAGTCCGTTGCCGAACTGCCGTCGCTGATGGGAGCGGCATAGGGCGGGTCGCAGCCCGGCCGGTCACCAGGTGACGTCCACCTGCATGCCGATGCGCCGGGGCTCGCCGTATTGGCTGAAGGCCCAGCCGAGCTGGTCGAGGAACGTGCTGCCGGTCACCCGGTAGGTCTTGTTGGTGGCGTTCTTGCAGAACAGGCTCAGGGTCACCGGCGGGCCGTGCGCGGCGATGTCGAGCCGCAGGTCCAGCAGCCCGAAGGCCGGCTGGGTCAGGCTGGGCGTGTTGGCGACGTCGTCATAAACCGTCGAGCGCCAGTTGTAGTCTCCGGTGACGGTCCAGTCGGCGTCGAGAAGATCCAGCGGCAGGGTGTAGACGATGCCGATGCCCGCGGATACGTCCGGCGAGAGCGGGAAGCGCTTCATGGAGAAGTCCTGGCCGCCGAAGTCGAACTTGCGGTATCGAGCGATGGAAACGCCGAGCGTGCCGCGCAGCCGCAGCGCCGACGTCGCCGCGACATCCAGTTCCAGCTCGCCGCCCCAGACATTGGCCTGGGCGGCGTTGGTGATGAAGGTGGTCAGGTTGCCGGCTTCGATGGTGAAGTCGCTGCGTTGGATATCGGTGTAGTTGGCATAGAACAGCGTGAGGTTCGCCCGGCCCGCCCCGTCCAGGAACGAGGTCTTCACCCCGGTGTCGACGCTGAGAACCTTTTCCGGCCTGAACGGCTCGAACGAGCGGACGGTCTTGGCGCGCAGGTTGAAACCGCCGCTGCGGAAGCCGGTGGAGACCTTGGCGAAGACCATGGTCTGCGGCGACAGCTGGGCGTTGGCGCCCGCTTCCCAGGTGACCTGGGTGTAGTCCTTGGAGAACTCGCCGCGGCAGCCGCCGGTCGCCAGGTCGAGGTTGAGTTCGGGTGGCACGGTGCAGCCGAGCGCGTCGCTGCTGTCGGCGGTCAGGTTGCGCTGCTCCCAGGTGAAGCGGGCGCCGCCCACCAGCGAGAACACGTCGTTCAGGTGGGCGATGACGTGCCCGTAGATGCCGGCGGTGCGATTGACGCCGCGCCCCGTGGTGCTGAACGGGTTTGTGGGATTGAGATAGGCCAGGGCGCGGGCGTGGTTGTCGGTGCGGCCGCTCTCGTAGAGATAGATCGCGCCGACCAGCCAGTCGATCCGGGCGTTCTCGTGGGCGTTGGCAAGCTGGAACTCGGTGGACAGCTGGTGCTGCTTGTCCGTCTGTATCGCTTCGCCGATGTCGAAGGCCGTGCCATCGAAATCGAACGAGCTGTACATCTGCATGTGCCGCCATGCGGAGATGTTCTTCAGCACCACGCCGCCCAGATGGGCGGTGGTGATCAGCGCCAGGCCCTGCACGTCGGTGGCGAGCCGGCCGGGCTGGCCCGTCTGCACCAGGGCGTTCTGCTGGTTGCGGCGGGGATCGCCATCGAGCGCCGCCTTGCCCCACTGGCCGTTCGTCAGGATCAGGTTGATGGCGCAAGCGGCCCCGCTCGCCGGATCGGGATCAGCGAGACTGCAGTGCGGATCGAGCCCCGCGGGAATGATCTGGGATACCTGGGCCAGCCGCTCATTTCCGCGGGAATGCATGCCGTCATGGATCAGCAGCACGTCCACGTCGTCGCTGACCTGCCAGGCGAAGCTGGCGCGCCATGACAGGCTCTGGTCGTTGTCCAGGGGCCGATTGAGAAGCGTGTTTTCGGAATAGCCGGCACGCCCGGAAGTCTGAAAGACGAACCGCCCCGCCAGCTTGCTGGAGAAGGGCACGTTGAGCACCGCCGAGACGTCATGGTTGACGCCGTTGTGGCTGCCCGGCCCGTCCGTGTACATGCCGATGCCGGCGGTGACGCGGCCGCCGAACTCCGGCTCCGGCTTGCGCGCCGAGATGGTGATGGCGCCGCCCGTGGTGTTGCGCCCGTAAAGGGTGCCCTGCGGGCCGTTCAGCACCTGGACGCGTTCCACGTCCACCAGGTCGAACAGCGACCCGGCGCTACGCGCCACGTAGACGCCGTCGAGGTACAGGCCGACCGCCGGGTCAACGCTGATCAGCGTATCGTTCTGGACCTGGGAGCGCAGCGTGATGCGCGTGGTCCGGCTGGAGACGTTGTCCGGCTCGATGATCAGGTTGGGCGCGACGACGGACAGGTCGTCGAGGGAGTCGATTCCGTAGTGGCTCAGCAGCAATTCGGGCAGCACGGTGATGGTGCCGGGGACGTGCTGCACGTTCTCGACCCGCTTGCGGGCGGTGGTGATGATTTCCTCTAGCACGGCGCCGTGCGGACGCGGCTCTTCTTTTGCGGCAGCCCAAGCAGGCTCCGCGCCCCCAACCCAGGCGCCTGTCGTCAGCAGGCTGATAAAGGCGACGGCCGACCACAAGGGACTGGCATTCGTCACCATGGCCTTCGCCTCCGTGCCGGATGCTCAATTACTTAACGTCTAGTGCCCTGGCCCGACGGCGATCCCCCAGCCCATCGATGCGGCGCCATGTTAAAACTTACATGTGGCCGGGGACAATACACAGTTGAGCCGCAAAGGAATTTTCCCGACCGGGGTTGCAACGGCGTTTCAATCGCCGTGCGGTCGGATTTTTCCGCGGAATCGCCGGTTCCGTGATTCACTCGCGGCACTCCAGGTTCTAGGATCGACGGGCCGGACGGCAATCACGTCGGCCGGCGGTGAAGGGGAGAGCGAGGCTTGGCAAGACTTCAGGGCAGGATCGCCGTCATCACGGGCGGCGGCAGCGGCATTGGATTGGGCACCGCCCGGCGCTTCGTCGAGGAGGGAGCCTCGGTGGTGATCGCCGATCTCCAGGGCGAGGCGGGCGCGCGGGCAGCGGCGGAATTCGGCGACCGGGGCCGGTTCATCCGCACGGACGTCACCAAGGAGGTGGACGTGGCCGCGGCCGTCGATCTCGCCGTGGCCGAGTTCGGCCGGCTGGATATCATGGTCAACAACGCCGGCATCGTCGGCGCCATCGGGCCCATCGCCAGGACCACGGTGGAGGCGTGGGACACCACCATCGCCGTGCTGCTGCGGGGCGTGTTCCTCGGCATGAAGCACGCGGCGCGGGTGATGCAGCCGCAGGGTTCTGGCGTCATCCTGTCGCTGTCGAGCACGGCGGGCATTCTCGGCGGGCTCGGGCCGCACGCCTACACCGCCGCCAAGCACGGCGTGGTGGGTCTGACCAAGTCGGTGGCGTCGGAACTGGCCGGCAGCGGCATCCGGGTGAACGCGGTGGCGCCCGCCGGCACGGTGACGCCCATGACGGCGAGCGCGGTGACCGGCGATGTGAACGACGAGGAGAAGACGGCGGCGGCCTTCAAGGCGACCTCGCCGCTCGGCATCGCCGCCTATCCGGTGGATATCGCCAATGCGCTGCTCTACCTGGCCAGCGACGAGGCGCGCTACGTCACCGGTCAGACGCTGGCGGTGGACGCCGGGGCGACCACCGCGCCAGGCAGCGCCGCCTTCCACCAGCAGGAGCCGGCGGTGCTTCGCGAGGCCGGCAAGCGAGGATAGGGCTCGCCCACAGCCGTCGGAGGGCGACCGCGATCAGCCGTGCACGCCCTCGACCGGCAGGCGCTGGGCGCGCCAGCGCAACATGCCGCCGGCCAGGTTGGCCACCCTGCCAAATCCTTCCTTCTCCAGCAGGATCGCCGCCTGGGCCGAGCGGGCGCCGGAACGGCAGACGGTGACGACCGGCTTGTGCCGGTCGAGCCCTTCGGCCTGGCGCTTCAGGTCCTGGAGCGGCATCAGGCGCGCGCCCTCGATGTGGCCGAGGATGCCGTCGAATTCCTCGGCTTCGCGGACATCGACGATCTGGACCGTCTGGTGGTGTTCCTCCAGCCACTGGGGCTGGACCTCCCACAAGCCGGCATAGGTGTAGTTCAGCGGCGCCCAGTCCGGATCGGCCGCCTGGGAAGCGGGGCCTTCCGGCTCGCCGCAGCGCAGATTGGCGGGTACCGCGAGATCCATCATCTTCGGGTGCGGCAGGCCGAGATTGCGCATGTAGCCCGAGAAGTCCTCGATGCCGATATCGATGCCGAGGCGCGGGTTGTAGAGCTTTTCCTCGGTCACGCTGGTGACGGTGGAGCCCTTGTAGTCGTGACCCGGGTAGAGCAGGCAGTCGTCCGGCAGGCCGAAGATGCGGTCGCGCACCGAGTGGTACATGACGGCGGGATCGCCCTGCTGGAAATCGGTCCGTCCGCAGCCCCGGATGAGCAGGCAGTCGCCGGTGAAGGCCATGGAGCGATCGTCGAGCACGAAGGTGCTGCAGCCGCTGGTATGGCCCGGCGTCGCCATCACCTCCAGGTGGCGCGCACCGAACGCAATCCGGTCGCCGTCGTCGAACACGAGGTCGGCGCCCTCGGCGCCGCCCCGGGCGGACACGCCGATCTGGCTGCCCAGGCGGCTGCGCAGCAGCCAGGCGCCGGTGACATGGTCGGCGTGGACGTGGGTTTCCAGCGTATAGAGCAGCCGCAGGCCCAGTTCCTCGATCAGCGCTGCCTCCCGGCGGACCTGTTCGAACACCGGATCGATCAGCACCGCTTCCCGGGATCTGGGATCGGCGAGCAGGTAGCTGTAGGTGGAGGATTGCGGGTCGTAGAGCTGGCGGAAGATCATGGCGGTTCACCCCCGGACGTGCCGCCGTTCACTATAGCGCAAAGAGAAAGGGCCGGAACATGGTTCCGGCCCTTCTGATCGGGTTGCGCCGCTTCGGGCGATCAGTTGCCCAGCACGCTGTTGGTCGCCGCATTGCCCACCGCCGTGGCGCCGATGGAGTTGCCGCGCACGGTGAACGAGCTGTTGCTGCTGGTGCCGCTGATCAGGCCGCCGCCCAGGCCAATGCCGACGCCGGCGGTGTCGACCGAGGCGCTGACCGAGGTGTTGGAGGCGGTCTGCAGGTTGGAGACCGACGCGCTCGGGTGCTGGAACGTGCCCGTGTTCAGCACCAGCGTATTGACCGCATTGTTGGCGGTCGTGCTGGCCTGAACCTGGTTGTTCATCACCTCGACCGAGCTGCTGTCCACGCCGCCCGCGCCGCTGAGGTTGTCCGCGCCGATCCCGGTGGTGCTGACGCTGCTGGACAGGGTGCCGCCATTGTTCTGCTGCCAGTTGAGCACGGCGTAGTCGGCGCCGGTGACGGAGATGCCCGTGGCCGAGCTCACGGTGCCGCCTGCGCCGCTGCTTTCCTGCAACGACGCGTCGGCGCTGGTGAGCAGGGCATTGAGGGCGGTGTTGCCGGTCGTCAGCGCCGAGGCCTGGTTGCCCGACACCGTCAGGCCGCTGTTGAGCGCGTCGCCGTCGATGGTGCTGGCGATGGTGGTCCCGGTCAGCGAGGTGCTGACGCCGGAGTTGGTCAGTGTCTGGGCGTTCCCCACCTGACCGGTCACGTCGCTCGATGCCCCGGCCGTCATGTCGAGGATCGAGGTCTCGCTGAAGCCGGTGGCGGCCGCCTGCACCACGTTGTCGTCGACGGTTACCGAGTCGGAGCTCACCGAGTCGTTGAGAGTCGCCAGGAGAGTCGTCGTCGTGGCGCTCGCCGCGATGGTCCCGGTACCGAACTGGTCGTTGAGGACGTTGTAGTCTGCATTGAGCGTGTACTTGTTGGCGGTGCCGAACACCGGCGCCGCGGCCGGCGTACCGCCGAGAATGTCGGCACCCGCATTCACGTTCAGCCGGTTGGTGGCGACGCCGCCGGTCGCCTGAGCGAGAGCCTGGTTGCCCGATACGGACGCCGAGGCCGACGCGGCGTTGGAAGGATCGTTGATGGTGGTGCCGATCTTGGTGGTCGTGAGGGCGGCGGTCGACGTACTGCCGGCCGAGATCACCTGCTGGGAGATGATCGCCGCGCTCGGGATGTCGCCGACGGTCCCCACATTGGCCGACGCATCGATGGTCAGCAGATTGCCGTAGTTCATCGACGGGTCGGACGTGGACTTGGTGGCGCTATGGATGACCGACTGGGCGAGGACGAGGTTGTTGTCCACGGTCGCCGTGCCGGAGACCAGCGTGTCGAGATCCGACACGATGGTCGTCGTGGACACGGTCGCGGTCAGCTTGTCGGCCGGCCCGGCAGTGGTCTCGGAACCCTGCGCGTTGACGATGCCGAAGTCCACGTTGGCCGTCAGGTCGCCCTTGGTGAGCGACGCATCGACCACCGCACTGGGGGTGGTATATCCGCTGCCGCTGGTGGCGTTGGTGACCGATGCCGCGGCGTAGTTGGAGGCCCGGTTGGCCGAGATCAGCGCGGCAACGGCGTTGCCGTCCACATTGAAGCTGCTGTCGGTCAGGGTGTTGGCGCCGGCATCGGCGGTCAGCTTGACGGTATTGGTGCTGGCCGTGGCACCGAGGGTGGCGCCGCCATCCTCGGTCTGCTGGACGGTGACGATGAAGCCGGACAGGGCGTCGTTGGTGAAGCCGCCGCCGAAGCTGTTCGCCACGTCGTTGGCGCGGCCCTCGGCCACCAGGGCATTGCCGGACACCGACAGGGACGAACCGTCGATGGTGGCCGCGCCGCTGGACTGCACCTGGATGGTGTTGGTGTCGAGCTTGGTGGCGATGTTGTAGGCGTTGATCTGGTAGGAACCGATGCCGAACGCCAGATCGTCGGCCGCCGCCGAGATGCCCGGGTTGCCAACCGTGTCAACATCCAGGGCACGGATGCGCGGCGTCGCCGTCACGATGTTGTCGTAGGTCGAACCGGAGACATCGAGCGTGTTCACGCCGTTGTTGATGCGGGCCAAGGTGCGGATGCTGTTGGAGTCGGCCGACAGGTTGGACCCGCTGATGGCATCCACCGCGTCCGCGTTGGTGATGATGTCGGACTTGCTGATGGTGGGCGCGAAGGAGCCGCTGTCGACCGCGTTGTTGACGGCCGTCTGGTTGTTGCCGATGACGCCCAGCGGGCCGTTGACCAGCGCGCCGCCCGTACCGGCGCCGGTCAGGTCGAAGGAGCCGACATTGAGGGCCAGCGAGTTCGAGGCGTCGTTGCCGAGCGCCTGAGAGCGCAACGAGTTGCCGTTGGTCTCACCGACGCTGTCAACCATGGTGCCGGCATTGGTGGTGAGCGTGAGCAGCGTGTCCGCATTGTCGATGGAGACGGCGATGCCGGTCGGCGCGAGAGCGTCGAACGCCTGGTCGTTGGCGAGCCCGGTTTCGGAGCGGACCGTCGTGATGCTGCGATAAAGTCCCGCTGACAGGGTGACGCCCACCCTCACCTCGTTCTTGTCGACCGCGCCGATCACGTTGGTGACGGTCTGCGTCTGCGCGGTGATGTCCACCGCGTTGGCGGCGCTGTTGATCCGGCCGGAGGCGAGGACGTCGTTGCCGTTCGCCTGGGCGGTCGTGTCGACGATCGAGGCGCCGGATCCGGAGTCGATGGCCACCTGGGTGTTGCCCGTCACGCTGACCTTCAGGCTGCCCGACCGGTCGGACACGCCGCCGGCTTCGTTGAGGTACGACTGGGTATTGACGAGCGTGCTGTTGGCATCGAGCGAGGTCGCAGCAACGGTGAGGCCGCTGTTGCCCTGGTTTACGGTGATGGCGCCCGTGATCGTGTTGTCGCTCGCGGTCACCGTCGAGTTCTTGATCGACGCGGTGGTGTCCGTGCTGCCGACGCTCACGTCGACGAAGTTGCCGGTCACCGTCGCCGCCCAGGGAACGTCACCGAGAATCTTGTTGCTGGTGTCCTCGACGCTCTGGTCGTTGAGGACCATGAAGCCGCCGTCGATGTAGGTGAGGGGCAGGCTGTCGGCATTGGCGAGCCGGTCGACCTTCGCCTCGGCGTTGTCGATCGCCAGCGCGTCGCTGACCGTGACGCCGGTGACGTTCAGCGAATTCGTGTTGGCGTCCACCAGGTTGCCGTAGACCCGCGCGCTGATGTCGTTGGCGTCGGCATTGATGGAGGAATCGACCGTGCGCAGGACCGTGGCGTTCACATCCACCACGGCATCGCCGGCGAGGGCGACGTCGTCGGTGGGAGACACCGACGCGCTCAGCGCGTAATGGTCGGTCGCCACGCCGTCGCCGCCCTGGGTCAGCTGCCAGTTCACGACGCCCATGGTCGCGTCCACACTGGTTCCGTCGACCGTGATGCTGTTTTCGCCGATCCGGTTGGCGATCGCCAGCGAGGAGGAACTGTTGCCCGAGGCGCTGATGGCCGACGTGTCGATCGTCGAGGCCGCCAGACCCGATACGTCGGCCGCCTTGACCACGACGCTGCCGACGGTCGCGGCGGAGGCGTCGGAGTCGGAGGCGCGCTGAGCGCTGACCAGCGCGAAGTCCGTCGAGGTACGCGGCGCCAGGTTGAAATGGTCGGAACGGGTGGGATGGAAGCCCGAACCCGTCTGGGACTTCACGTTGCCGCCGGTGATGTCCGTCCCAGCGATGGAGATGGTGTTGGTCCCGACATTGCCCTCCGTCTGGCTGAACAGGCTGTTGCCGTCGACGGTCACGGCGCTGTCCTTGATGCTGCCGACCTTGCTGCCGGCGGTGGCCACGCTGACCGTGAGATCGCCGTTGGACGTCGACTTAGCGGCGCTGCCATTGGCCATCGCCTGACCGCTCGACATGGAGACGGCGCCGCTGAATGTGGTCGCGTCCTCGACGTTGATGGTATTGACGACGGTGTTGAACGTGGCGCTGGCCCCGATGCTGTTGCCGTCGGCCACCTTGTCGGACAGATTGCCGTCGCCCGCCAGTACGGTGGACGACGCGACGTTCTCGACCAGCACATTCAGGTCGCCGTCGCCGCCGGTGCCGACGTCGCTGACAAGTGACAGCGCCTCGCCGTCCTGCAGGCTTGCAACGAACAGATCGCCGATCGCACGGACCTGACCGCCCGCCAATACGGGCGATCCGGAATTGGCCATGGCGGAATATTCGCGGGTGCCGCCCGGGAACTCGCCGTCGATGTTCACGCCGATCGTATGCAGCGTATTGGTGGCCGTGTTGCCGGTGGCCATCGACTGGATGTCGTTGGCGCTGAACGTGATCGCGCTGTCCGTCAGATTGCCGATCTCGGTGGCCGTGCCGCTGTCGCCGGCCTCGATGACCGATCCCTTCACCTGGGCCGTGTAGGTCGACGGATTGTTCGACGGGCCGTTGGTCTGCGAGCTCGCCACGCCCAGGGAACCGCCCGCGAGGGTCGAATAGCTGGTGTGGTTGGGGTCGAGCGCGTCGTTGATGTCGACGGTATTGGTGCCGTCATTGCCCGTGAACGCCGCCTCGATGCTGTTGCCGACCACGTTCAGGTCGACGCCCTGGATGGTGGTGGTCTTGTCGTTGACCGTCGCCAGCGAGCCGATGCGCGACGAATCGACCGACGCGCTGGAATCCGCCATGTCGGCATTGTACTGGGCCGACGAGACGAGGCCGGTGGCACTGGCGTTGATCTGGCCGGAAGTGCGGTTGATTTCCGCCACGCCGCGCTCGCCACCCAGGATGTCCGGGTTGATGTCGCCCGTGAGCGCGCTGTTCACGGTATTGGCCGTGGCCGAGGCGGTGATCGAGTTGCTGTTGACATTCTGGGAGCTGCCCGCGCCCAGATCCTCCGAACTAGCCAGGACCTCGGCCGCGGACACCGTGGACAGCACGGACGAAGCGGCCTTGTTGACGCTGAGCGACGAGACGGTGACGGCCGAACCATCCGGATCGGTGCTGGTCGCAATCCAGAAGTCGGCGGTGTTGGTCGAGATCAGGGGGTAAGCCGACGTGTACACCTGGTTCGACAGCACGTCGATCGCCACGATGCCTCCATCATAGTCCTGGAAGCCGGAAGAGGGATCGCCGATATCGGCTGTCAGAACCGATGCGGTAAAAGCCACGGCACTGTTGATCTGGACGTTCGCGATCTCGTCCGCATTCGATCCGGGGTCGATGGCGATGGTCTGCGCCAGCCAGTCGATCTGTAGGTTGGGATTCGTGTCGGCCAGAGCACCGCCAGCCATTCCCACCGCGATAGCGAGACCGCTGACTGTCGCCAGCACCTGATTCTTACGCATGAAAGCCCCCATCAAAATCGCCGCCACCCCTCGAACAGCGGCCTGCCATGCCCTAATAGGCACCACCGGCCCTTCCCTCGCAGAGGCACCGATGATTGCTGCTCAGCATACTCAAGCGAAATGACCCTTACAACACGGTATTGTGCGGTCACGAACATATCACTACCGGCCGCCGCCACTGGATTCCTGTGCCCGCGGACATAATTTACCCTGACGCGCCATGACGTTGTACGGCGCGGGCCGGGTGGCTACGGCCGCCGGAATGAAACAGCGCCCGATGACCGAGCGGCGTGAACTTTGGGGCCGTAGCGACGTTACACCGGTGTCCCCCGGCGGGGGCGACGGGATGCGCGCAAGAAATGCAAGCCGGCGGCAATGACGCCCGCCAAAGGGAGAGCGGTGATTCGGCCGGCCTCTAAAATGCTGACGCTGGCCCTGGGCATCGGGGCGCTTTTCATTTTGGCCGGCGCGTTGCCGGCCTGGGCCGCCAAGGACAAGCCGAGTGCGGACGCGGACACGGGAGATCAGGAGCAGGGTCTTCCGTCCTACGCCTACAAGGTGGACATCACCGGCCTGAAGGGCACCGGGCTGGAGCAGCCCCTGAAGGACCGTTCCGATCTGGTCCGGCTGCGCAAGGAGGAGCCCGTCTCCATCTGGGACCTGCGCGCACGAATCCGGCGCGACATCACCGGCTTCGCCGAGGTGATGCGGGCCGAAGGCTACTACGGCGCCCGGATCAGCTACGACGTGGACCGCTCGGGCAAACCCATCAAGGTGACCATCAAGATCGAGCCGGGCGAACGGTTCACCATCGGCTCCTACACCATCACGCTCGATTCCCCGGCGGCGCTTCCCGACAAGGTCACCAAGCTGGCCCGGCAGACCGCCAAGGCCCAGGAAGGCAAGGCGGCGCGCAGCGAGACGGTGGCCGCCGCCTTCGGCACGGTCATGTCCGCCCTGCCCGAGAACGGCTACCCCCGGGCCAAGGTGACGGACCAGGACTTCACCGCCGACCACCGCACCAAGAAGTTCACCGCCAAGGTCCGCATCGAGACCGGGCCGCTGGTGAAGTTCGGCCAGGTCAGTATCAGCGGGCTCACCTCGGTGAAGCAGGGGGTGGTCAAAAAGGTGGTCACCTGGAAACCGGGCGAGCGCTACGACAGCCGCAAGCTGGACAAGTTCCGCCAGACCCTGACCGAGATGAACCTGTTCGCCTCGATCCGCATCGATACCGACGACCCGCTGCAGGACGGCGACCGCCAGCCGATCAAGGTGAAGCTGCGCGAGGCTGACCATCATTCGGTGGGCGCCACCGCATCCTATTCCACCGTCAACGGTTTCGGCGGCTCGGTGTTCTGGGAGCACCGCAACCTGTTCGGCGCCGGCGAGCGGCTGAAGCTCGAGGCGGAGGGCGACCAGAAGCTCCAGAAGGCGACCGCGGACTTCACCAAGCCGCGCTTCCTGCGGATCGACCAAAAGCTGCTGCTCGGCGTCGAGGCCGCGCGCGAGGACACCGACGCCTACCTGGAGTATCGCGGCGTGATCCGCGCCGCCGTCGAACGCGAGGTCAACAAGCGGCTGCGGGTCCGGGTCGGCCCCGAACTTTCCTATGTCGACACGAAGGATGCCTTCTCGCCCGCCAAGTCGGTGCTGCTGGGTCTGGTCGGCCAGGCGAGCTACGATCACACGGACGACCTTCTGGACCCGAAGCACGGCTACCGGCTTGGCCTGAAGGTCGCACCCTACCTGGTGTTCGGCGACACCAAGAACTTCATCCGCATCGAGGGCAACGCCAGCGTCTATGTGAGCCTCGATGACGCGGGCCGCTACGTGGCGGCCGGGCGCCTCAAGCTCGGCTCGCTGGTCGGCGCCTCCGACATCAGGAACGTTCCCGCCGCCAAGCGGTTCTACGCAGGAGGCGGCGATTCGATCCGCGGCTACGGCTACCAGCGCATCGGCCCGCTCGACGCCAACGGCGACCCCATCGGCGGCCGGTCGCTGTTCGAGGTGGGCGCCGAGATGCGCATCAAGCTGACCGACACCTGGGGCGTCGTGCCGTTCATCGAGGGAGGCAGCGTGTTCGACAGCTCGTATCCCGATTTCTCGCGCACCCTGCGCTGGGGCGCCGGCATCGGCGTGCGCTACTATACCGGGTTCGGACCGCTGCGCGTCGACGTCGCCTTCCCCATCAACGGCCGGCCGCAGGACAGTACCTTCCAGATCTACGTCAGCATCGGGCAGGCGTTCTGATGGCCGAAGACACCGGAAAGACGCGGCGCGTTCCGCCTCTCGTCTGGATCCCGGCGGCGATCCTCGGGGTCGTGCTGGGCCTGCTGCTGATCGCCTACGTGCTGGTGCGCGCGGGCGCCTTCGACGGCATGATCGCCGGCATCGTCGAGGACGCGCTGAGCGATCCCGCGACGGACACGGTGGCCAAGGTGGAGGGCCTGAAGGGCGATCCGCTCTCCCACTTCACCGTGGACCGCCTGGTCTACGCCCAGCAGGGCCAGACCGTCGCCGACCTGCGCGGGCTGAGCGTGGACTGGAGCCATCTCGGGCTGCTGGCCGGCAAGGTGCGGATCGACCGGCTGCACGCCGACAGCCTCGCCCTGGCGCAGCCGCCGCCCAGCCAGCAGAAGAGCACCGGCCCGCTCATCCCCAACCTGCCCGTCGACCTGCGGCTAGAGCGGCTGAAGGTGGACACGGTGCGCTTCGAGGGCGAGGAGACGCCCTTCACGCTGCTCGGCGCCGGCCGCTGGAGCGGCGGGCCGGCCATCGAGATCCGGCTCGCCCTCGCGCCGCAGGATGCCCAGGGCGAGTTCGCGCGGCTGGCGCTGGACTACGACAAGCCGCGCGGCCAGCTCACCCTCGACGGCAAGCTCAAGGCCAAGGCCGGCGGCGGCCTGGGCAATTTCCTGTTCCCCGGCGAGAAGGCGGACATCGCGCTGACGCTGTCCGGGAAGGGGCCCATCGACAACTGGCACGGCTCGCTGGAAGGCAGCCGGGGCGGCGACCGCATCGCCGACCTGAACATCGCGGTCACCGACCGCGTCCGGATCGCCGGCACCATCGACCCGCGGCCGTTCCTGGCGAAGAACCAGACGACCGCGCTGATCGGCGAGCCGGCGGTCACCATCGTGGTCGGGCTCAAGGACGGCATGCCTGCCGACTACGACGCGACCCTGCTGAACAAGGGCGCCGAACTCCGCATCCAGGGCAGCCTGGAGGACCGGGAGGCGATGATGTCTCCCAGCTTCGCCATTCGCTCCCGCAATGCGGCCTGGTTCGCGCCCCTGCTGGGCGACTGGCGCTACGACCAGGTGACCGTGGACGGCCGGGCGAAGGCCGGCGGCGACGGCCGCACGGTGACCGCAGACGTCCGCATCGACGGGCTGAGCGGGCCCAAGCTCACGGCATCGCGCCTCGGCGGCGCCGTCACCCTCACCCAAGCCGGTTCGGGGGCGCCGTTCGGCATCAAGGGCTCCGGCGCGGCCGAGGGCGTCAAGACCGGCGCGCGGACCCTGCGCGCCGACTGGAGCGTCGACGGCAGCTATGATCCCGACAAGGGCCGCATCCGCATCGCCAGCGCCAAGCTTTCGGACGACGGCAGCCGTATCGCGGCCGACGGCACGGTCTCGCTCCATCCTCTCGCGATCGACGGCAACGTCTCGGTCGTGGCCGCCGACCTCGGACAGTGGACGCAAGCGGCGAAGTCGGGCCGGATCGAGGCCTCGGCAAAGGTGCAGTGGCGCCCCGACAGCGGCCGCCTCCTGGTGCGCGCAGACGGCAAGGGCTCTGGTCTGGCGCTCGCCGATCCCAAGCTGGCCGGCCTGGTGGGCGCCTCGCCCAGCTTCCAGCTGACCATGGACGACCCTGCCGGCAGCGGGACGGGCGACCTGAAAGGCTCCCTCGACGGCGCCCAGGTGACGGCCCGGATCGACGGCCGGATCGGCGAGACGGTGGACGCGGCATTCCAGGCGCGCTTCGCCGACGCGGCAGCACTGACCGGCGGCTCGCTGGAGACCGCCGGGCCGCTGGAACTCCACGGCACGCTCAAGGGCGAGACCAGCTCTCCCGACGTCACCCTGCAGACCTCGCTCAAGTCCGCCGCGGTCTCGGGCCTCCAGTTCAGCGACCTGTCGCTTTCGGCCGACGTGAAGGACGTCGCGGGCGCCGCCCATGGCGAGGCGCAGGCCGCGGCCGTCATGGACGGCGAGAAGGTGCAGGCGAGGATCCCGTTCGAGATGGACGAGAACGGGCACTGGACCGCCGATCCGATCACCGTGAGCGGCGCCACCATCGACCTCAAGGGACGGCTGGAGGCGGCGGGCCTGGGCGCGCCGATCAGCGGCAAGCTCACCGGCAAGGTGTCGGGCAAGGCACTGCTGACCGCCCTGGCCGGGATGCCCGCCGCCGGCGATGTGGACCTGGACGTCGACCTCAAGCCGGTGGACGACGCCCAGGGCGTTACGTTCGACATCACCGCCAAGAACCTCTCCCTGTCGCCGACCGCTGCGGACTCGGTCGCCGCCGACAACGCCCGGCTGACCGGCGACCTGGTGCTGGGCAAGGCGCTCGACATCCGGCATCTGGGGCTCGAAAGCGGCACCATCACCATCAACCGCGCCAAGCTCACCGAGCTCTCCATGAAGGTGACGCCCGTGGGCAACGGGCTCGAGATCGCGGCCTCCACCAAGGGCGACTATCAGGGCCCGCTGTCGGTGACCCTGAAGGCGCGGGCGGACCGGGCGGTCCTCGGCCCCCCCAACACCATCACCCTGGAGTCGCTCGACGGCACCCTGGCTGGACAGAAGATTGCCCTGTCGTCGCCGGCGACCCTGGTGCTGGCCGAGAACCGCACCCAGGTCGGGCCCGTCCGCCTGACCTACAACGGCGCCCCCATCGAGGCCCAGGCACTGCTCACCGGCAAGACCGGCAAGGCCAAGGTCTCGGCGAAGCAGGTCGACCTGGGCGCGCTCGCCCTGCTCACCGGCGGCCTCAAGGTCCAGGGCAAGCTGAGCGTCGACGCCGACGTGGATCTGGGCCCCTCCCCGACCGGTCAGTTCGACATCCAGGTGGACCACCTCGTCGTCGAGGACACGCTCGACCAGGAGCAGGTGGACTTCCACGCCAAGGGCACGCTGCGCGACAACCGGCTCAACGCCGATCTCACGGTGCGGACCGGCGCCCAGGAGGCGCTGTCGGTGAACGCCGACCTGCCGGTGACCAGGGGCGACGGACCGACGTCGCTGCAGGTCGACGAGACCAAGCCGCTCGACGTGGCGCTGAAAGGCAATTTGGACCTCGGCCAGGTGTGGCCGCTGACCGGCGCCTACGAGCACATCCTCGACGGCCAGGCGACCATGAACGCCCATATCACCGGCAGCGTGACCTCGCCCACCCTGAACGGCACCTTCACCATCGCCGGCCTGAAATATCGCAGCCTGTCCACGGGCATCAAGATCGAGTCACGGGATGTGCGCTTCACCCTCGACAACAACCTTCTCAAGCTGCCCTCCACGGCGGCGACGGACGGCAAGAACGGCTCGATCACCTTGTCGGGCTGGGTGAAGCCGCTGGCGCCCCACGGCATGGAGGCCGACATCAAGGTGGCGTTCGACAAGGCGCGGGTGCTCAACAAGCGCAACATGTCGGCCAAGGCGACGGGATCGATCGAATATGTCCGCAAGGCGCACAACGCGGTGCTCAGCGGACAGGCCACGGTCAACACGGCCGAATATTCGCTGGCGACCAGCGCCTCCGACGACATCATCAAGCTCAACGTCAAGGAACTGCACCGGCCGCCCGGCCTCATCGAGCTGCCGGAGAAGCCGAAGGAAAGCAAGTTCAGCACCCGGCTCAAGATCGACGTGCAGGCGCAGAACCAGCTCTTCGTCCGCGGTCGCGGCCTCGACTCCGAGTGGAGCGGGAAGGTACGGGTGCGCGGCACTCTCGCCAATCCGTCGCTGCAGGGCCGCATCGAGCTGGTGCGGGGCCGGTTCGACTTCGCCGGCCGCAAGTTCGAGCTGCAGGACGGCTCCTCTATCGAGCTGGTGGGCGGCGGCGACATCGATCCCGTCCTGAACGCGCATGCCGTCTATTCCACCTCCTCCCTGTCGGCCGAGATCGCCCTCACCGGCCGGGCGTCGAACCCGCAGATCAAGCTGTCCTCCAATCCCGAGCTGCCCCAGGACGAGATCATCTCGCGGGTGCTGTTCGGCGAGGAGAAGCAGAATCTGACCGCCTTCGAGGCCGCCCAGCTCGGCGCCGCCGTCGCCTCGCTCAGCAGCTCCGGCTCCGGCCTCGACGTGCTCGGCAAGCTGCGCAACGCCTTCAGCCTGGACCGCCTGACCGTCGGCACCCGGGACACGCCGGGCAGCACCAACGACAGCGGCGGCGGACCGGTGATCCGCGGCGGCAAGTACCTTACCAAGAACATCTACGTGGAGTTCGGCAGCGCCACGGAGGAGGAGAACGCCACTTCGGCCTCCGTCGACATCGACATCACCAAGCATCTGAGCGTGGGCACGGAAGCGACCAGCACCGGCAACCAGAAGTTCAAGCTGCAATACAAGCTGGACTACTGAGCGGGACGCGGCCGGCCGTCGTCGGCCCTTTCGCACATCGGCTGCGCCGGGTTAGGCTGGCGCAGGCATCGCAGCGAAGGGGAGACGCATGGCGGGAGACGCGACGTGGCTGGCGCAGGTCGAGGAAGCGGTGCTCGATCCGGACCTGCCGATCATCGATCCCCACCACCATCTGTGGGATCACCCGACATCCCGCTACCTGCTCGACGAGCTGCTCGCCGACACGGGCAGCGGTCACAACGTCGTCGCCACCGTGTTCATGGAGTGCGCGGCGATGTACCGGGCGGACGGTCCCGAGGCGATGAAGCCGGTCGGCGAGACCGAGTTCGTCAACGGCATCGCGGCGATGAGCGCCAGCGGCATCTACGGCCCCACCCGCGCCTGCGCGGCGATCGTGGGCTTCGCCGACCTGACCCTGGGCGCGGCCGCGGGCGAGGTGCTGGAGGCGCACCGTGCCGCGGCGCCCGACCGCTTCCGCGGCATCCGGCACGCGGCGGGCTGGGACCCGGACGACCGGGTGCGCAAGTCCCACACCAACCCGACCGAGAGGATGATGCTGAGCCCGGCCTTTCGGGAGGGCTTCGCCGAACTGGACCGGCTGGGCATGAGCTTCGACGCCTGGTGCTACCATCCGCAGATCCCCGAGGTCACCGAGCTGGCGCGCGCCTTTCCCGATGTCGTCATCGTGCTCGATCATTTCGGCGGCCCGCTGGGCATCGGTCCCTATGAGGGCAAGCGCGACGAGATTTTCACCCGGTGGAAGAATGACGTGGCCGAACTGGCGACGTGCCCCAACGTCCATGCCAAGCTGGGCGGCATCAACATGGCGGTCAACGGGTTCGGCTGGCACAAGCGCGAGCGGCCGCCCACCTCGGACGAACTGGCGGCCGCGACGCGCGACTGGTACCTGCACATGATCGACGCGTTCGGCCCCGGGCGCTGCATGTTCGAGAGCAACTTCCCCGTCGACAAGCTGTCCTGCTCCTACCGGGTGCTGTGGAACGCCTTCAAGGAGATCGCCGCAGGCTTCGGCGACGCCGAGAAGGAGGCGCTGTTCTCCGGCACTGCGCGTAGGGTCTACCGTCTCGACTAGCCGCGAATTTTTTACGACACGCGTTATTTCGCACTTGCAAAATAGAAACTCGGGGTTATGTTGCATTGCACAAAATCGCGGCCCCGGCGGTTTTGTCGCCTATCATCACGCTTGGACGGGGGCGAACCGCCCCAGGGGCGAACGAGACAGAGAGAGGAGCCAGACATGGCCGAGATGAAGAATCCTTTCACCGAGTGGTATGAGACCGTCCAGAAGATGGCGGGCGGCAGCTTTCCCGCGGTGGACTTCCAGAGCGTATCCAGGGCCGGCCAGGAGAACCTGCAGGCGATGAGCGAGGTGGCGCGCATCGCCGCCGGCGCGCTGCAGGAGATCGTCAAGCAGCAGCAGTCGATCGCCACCCAGGCCGTTTCCCAGTGGCAGGAAGCTGCGGGCAAGCTCGCCAAGGGCGATGCCCAGGCCGTGCTGACCCAGTCGGCCGAGAACTTCCGCACCAACGCCGAGACGGCCGCCAAGAGCTTCGGCGAGCTCTCGGAGATCGCCCGCAAGGCGCAGACCGACATCTGGAGCATCCTGACCTCCCAGGTCGAGAAGAACATGGGCAAGGCCAAGTAGGGCCTTTCCGACGATTTCCCGGCGGGCCCCCGCTTCCGGCGAGGGGCCCTGCCGGCGCCTTCCCCGTCTCCGGCGTTTTTCCGAACGCCTTCCCGCGCGGCATCCACGCCGTGAATTGCCTCGGCCCCGATAATCCGTGAGAATGCCCCGGTCGTTGCCGGGGAGAGACGGATGAGCTGGGAAGCCGAGGTCGCGGAACTGCGCCGCCGCGAGAAGATGGCCCTCAAGATGGGCGGCGAGGACAAGGTCCTCAAGCAGACGTCGCGAGGCAAGCTGACGGTGCGCGACCGCATCGCCCGGCTGGTCGATCCCGGCTCCTTCCGGGAGGTCGGCACCCTGGCCGGCAAGGCCACCTACGACGATAACGGCACGCTGATCGAGGTGATGCCCGCCAACACGGTGATGGGGCGCGGCACGGTGGACGGCCGCACCATCATGGTGCAGGGCGACGATTTCACCGTGCGCGGCGGCGCCTCGGACGCGGCGATCGCCGGCAAGCAGGCCTACGCCGAGCAGATGGCGCTCGAGTTGCGCATCCCGCTGGTCCGGCTGATCGACGGCACCGGCGGCGGCGGCTCGGTCAAAGTGCTGGAGAAGGACGGCCGCACCTACCTGCCGCGCAACCCCGGCTGGGACTATGTGGTGGCCAACATGGGCACGGTGCCGGTGGTGGCGCTTGGCCTGGGCCCGGTCGCCGGGCTGGGCGCCGCGCGCCTCGTCACCAGCCACTACTCGGTGATGGTGAAGGAACTAAGCCAGGTGTTCGTGGCCGGTCCCCCCGTCGCCCGGCACGTGGGCGAGGACGTCACCAAGGAGGAGCTCGGCGGCAGCTGGATGCACACGCGCAACGGCTCGGTGGACGACGAGGTGGCGACCGAGGACGAGGCCATCGAACGGGCCCGGCGGTTCCTGTCCTACCTGCCGCCGAGCGTCCACGAATTGCCGCCGCGCGGTCCGGCCACCGACGACCCGCAGCGGCGCGAGGAGTTCCTGCTCGACATCGTCCCGCACGACCGCCGCAAGGTCTACAAGATGCGCAGGATCGTCGAGGCGGTAGTCGACGCGGGCTCGTTCATGGAGATCGGCAAGTACAACGGCCGGCCGCTGATCACCGGGCTCGCCCGGCTGGACGGCTGGCCGGTCGCGGTGCTGGCCAGCGACCCGTATTTTTACGGCGGCGGCTGGACGGCCGACGCGTCGCACAAGTGCATCCGGTTCGTCGACATGGCGGAGACGTTCCACCTGCCGGTGATCCACCTGGTGGACAACCCGGGCTTCGCCGTCGGCGTGGCCCACGAGCAAGCGGCCACGATCCGCCATGGCTCGCGGGCGCTGGCGGCGGTCTACCAGGCCACCGTCCCCTGGTGCTCGGTGGTGGTCCGCAAGGCCTTCGGCGTCGCCGGATCGGCTCACACCAACCATGAGCGGCTGCGCTACCGCTACGCCTGGCCGTCAGGCGACTGGGGCTCGCTGCCCATCGAAGGCGGCATCGAGGCCGCCTACACCCAGGAACTGAAGGACGCCGAGGATCCCGCCGCCATGCTGCACGACATCGAGCAACGGCTGAACCGGGTCCGCTCGCCGTTCCGCACGGCCGAGGCATTCCTGATCGAGGACCTGATCGATCCGCGGGACACCCGGCCGCTGCTCTGCGAGTTCGCCAACCTGGCGGCGCCGCTGCGGACACCCGGCCCGTCGGCGTTCCACATGCGGCCCTGACGGGCACTCATCCGGGGCTGCGGCCGGCACGGCGCCCGCTCAGCGGGGGTCGTTACGAATCCGGATATTTTTGTTTCAAATTTTATGTTATTCTTGGCGCCGGCTGACATCTCGCCTGAGGCGGGGCATTTGATCATCGGGGGCAGACTCATGCGTACCATGGGATCGGGCGGGCGTATCGCCTGCGTGGTAGCCGCAATGGCGGCATCGGTCGTCCTGTCTTCGCGCCCGGCGGAGGCGACGGCGGTCAACTTCGACTTCAGCTCGTTCGCCATCGGCCACGAGGGCGGCAATCCCGCCGAGAACGACGCGGCCGCCATCGGTCTCGCCTTCGCTTCGACCGGGCTGATCGGCACCAGCCTGACCGGCGGTCCGACCCTGCAGGTGGTGGCCACGGGCCAGAACTCCAACGCCACCGGCGCCAGCGGCGCGCCCTACGCCTACCTCGACGACTACGACGCGGGGCGCCCTGCAGGCCTGGGCGTGTGCCAGACGCTCAACAGCAGCGCCCAGTGCGTGCCCAACGACGACGACAACGTCACCGGCAATGCCACATTCCAGGAAATCCTCACGCTGACCTTCAGCGAGGCGGTCAGCCTGAGCAACGTGCTGTTCCGCGACGCGGACCACTACGCGCTGACCGCCGGCACCTTCCTGCTCAACGGCGTCAGCCAATCGTTCGGCACCAGCGACTTCACCAGCCTGGGCAGCCACGCGGTGTGGACCTTCAAGTTCGCCGGCACCCAGTTCTACGTCAAGTCGCTGACCGCCTCGACCGACGTGCCCGAGCCGGCGACGACGGCGCTGCTGGGGCTGGGCCTGTTCGGCATCGCCGCCGCGGCCCGGCGCCGACCGCCGAAGCGCGCCGCCGCCTGACCGGAGGGAACGGCCGGCCTCGGCTCAGTACAGGAACATGGGCTTGCCGTGGACCTGCCGGATGACCGGACGGTACGTGTCAGTGTCGTAGAGCGCTGCGACGTCCACCCGCTTCTTGCCCTGGATGCAGGTGTCGACGGGCACCGTGACGTAGTTGCCGTCGCGCAGCGCCATCATCAGTCCGGTTTCTCCCGCCGCCAGCTTCTGCACGGCCATGGTGCCATAGGCCGACGCCACCATCCGATCGAGGGCATCGGGCGCGCCGGCCCGCATCAGGTAGGCGAGGGACTGGTTGACGATTCCCTGGCCGGTCAGCCGCTTGAGTTCCTCGCCCAGCGTCTGGCCGATGCCGCCCAGCTTGCGGTGGCCATAGGGATCGGCCTCGCCGCTCTGCACGATGTCGCCGCCGCTGGTGCCGGCGCCCTCCGAGATCACCACCATGGCGTAGCCGGCCGGGTTGGCCGCCTTGTCCTGCATCACCAGGTCGGCCAGACGTTCCACGTCGAAGGGCACCTCGCTGATCAGCACCCGGTCGGCCGAGGCGAGGTAGCCGGAGATCAGGGCGGTCTCGCCGCTATTGCGGCCGAACAGTTCGATCACGGCGATGCGCTCGTGACTGCCGGTCGGCGTGCGCAGGGCGTCGATGAACTCGACGCTGCGGCTGACCGCGGTGCCGAAGCCCATGCAGTAGTCGGTGCCGTAGACGTCGTTGTCCATGGTCTTGGGACACGCCATCACCTTGAACCCTTCCTGGTGCAGCCGGGCCGCGTAGGAGAGGGTGTCGTCGCCGCCGATAGCGACCAGCGCGTCGATGCCCAGCCGCTCGAGCACCCGGAGGACATGGGGGGTGCAGTCCAGGCGTCCGTCGGGGCCGGGCTGGATGCTGCCTTCCAGGAAGCCCGGCAGATCCGCGCGCGACACCCGTCCCGGATTGGTGCGGGATGTGTGCAGGATCGTGCCGCCGGTGCGTTCGATGCCGCGCACGCGGCTGCGGTCGAGGATGATGGTATGGGCGGAGACCGATTCTTCGTCGCCCGGGTCGATGTTCAGGGGGCCTCCCCAGCCGCGGCGGAAACCGATGGTCTCCCAACCCAGTTCGGCGGCGGTCGACGCGATCGCCTTGATGCAGGGATTGAGACCGGGGACATCGCCGCCGCCCGTCAGGATGCCGATGCGCATGGACACTCTCCGTTGCCGTGAGGTGGACTCGATGCTGTATCATACAGGCCGCGGACGGGCATCCCAGAGGGCCGACCGTAATGCCGGCCGGAGCGGCCTACCAGGCGGGCATGCCCGGTGCCAGGGGCACGAACCCGTAGGTCGCCCCCGGCGTCGAATCGTAGGGATTTGGCAGGACGATGAGTGCCAGGGGATTGTGCGTGATGATGATTTGATTCGGACCGCAGCAGCGGCGCGGATCCCGCTCGCGGTCGATCAGCATCTGGCGGACCTCGTAGGGCCACCGGTCGCTCAGCGGGACGTTGGCATAGCCCCAGGGGCCGTAGTTGTTCATGGAGTACAGGCTGCGGTCCACCGGCGACGGGCTGCTCGAATCGGATGCCAGCTGGAGCGGGCCCACATTGACGTCCCGGTAGGGGTTCAGATCCTCGAAGCTGTTGATCGCCCCGAACGGCCGGAAGTCCGAGCGGGGATAGACGACGAACTCGCCCGGCTGGGGCACGTCTCCCTTGGCGAACTGGGTCACCGAGACCACGTACACGCCGTTGTTCAGCATCGCGCCCATGAAGGAATTGCGCGACAGCGCCACCGCATAGGTCCGCGGCGGCCGCTCGAACGGCTCGGGGGCGCCGAAGATGGGCCCGCCGTCATAGGTCTGCGCCACCGGGATCGTCTGCAGCGGTCCGCTGCCCGGCAGCGGGCCCTCGAAACGCTTCGGATCGGCGCCTCGCTCGGGAATCCGGTCGAAGATGGTGCCCCAGGTGGCGCTGCGCTCCGGCGGCACCGAGATCACGCCCGCCACCAGCTCGGCGCCCATGGTGGACCCTTCCGGCGCCACCAGGTCGTAGGCGTGACCGCGGCTGGCCCGCTGAATCAGGATCGCCGTCCCGTCGACGCCCGCCTTGTCCGCTGGCGGGGGCGACGGCTTGTCGACCGCATTCTCGATGGTGCTCAGGTCGCTGTACATCTGGGCGGGACCGGGCCGGTTGCGCGCCAGCGGCCCGAGGTCGCGCGGCGGCGGGGTGGTGTCTCCCGATATCCAGCGCCGGAAGGAAGGCGAAACGTGCTCGGCCCACTGCACGCCGTAGGGCTGTCCGTTGGGGGGCGTTCCGGCGGCCTGCGCCGCAGGCCTTTCCGCCGACCACTTCTCGGCCTGAACGGGCGCAGGTTCGGGACCGCTGCCGGTCTTCACCCAGCGCCGGAACGACGGCGAGACATGGTCCGCCCATTCAACGCCGTAGGTCAGATCTTCCGGAGCGGATTTGCCGGCGGCCGGGGCCGGCTTCGCCGACGCCGTTGGCGCGGGTACCTGGGGCGGAACGGAGTCCTCGTCGTCCCACTGCCGGTCGACGCCGCCCAGCGGCTCGCCCGGATACGCGTCGGTGGTGTCGCCGACGGGGCCCGTATTGAGAGCTTGGCCCCATCCGGTGGTTGCAACCAGAGCCGTGAGCGCTGCCGCCCCGAAACCTGATATGAACCACCGTTGCTTCACCGCGCATCCCCCGTGGCTCGCATCAGGCTATCACTTCAGCAGGGCGGTATCTTCCAGGATCTGGATGACGACCCGGCGGTTCAACGGCTCGTTGACGTTGTCGCCGGTGTTCACCGCGGGCTGGCTTTCGCCGTACCACACCAGCGAGATGCGGTTCTTCGGAATGCCCTCGGAGACCAGCGCCCCCTGCACCACCACGGCCCGACGCCGTGACAGATCGAGGTTGTAGAGCTCGCCGCCCTGGGTGTCGGTGTGACCTTCCAGCAGCAGGTTCGCGGCCTGGCCTTCCTTCGCGGCCACCGCCGCCTCGTGGATGGTCTTCTTGGCCTCTTCCGTCAGCTCGGCGCTGCCGGTGGCGAAGTAGACCGTGAAGTTGGTCGGCTTCTTGACCTCGGGCTCGGCCGGCGGCGGCGGGGCCTCGGCGACCGGCTCGGGCGCCACGGCGGCAGGCGCGCCACCCGCGGGCGGGCACGGATTGACGCCGTCGAAATTGACCAGCGGCTTCTCGTCGATGCCGGTGACGGCGCCGACCAGTTCCAGCACGCCGAGTTCCAGGGTGGTGCGGACGCCGAGCTGCAGCGGCTCCTGGCTCTTCAGGCCGGCGTTCACGTCGACCAGGGTGTTCTTGAAGAAGGAGAAGACGTTCGCGCCCACCTCGTAGCCGGTGATCTGCTTCTGCAGACTGACCGTCTTGATCACCTCGAGGGACGAAGTGTCGACGATGCGCAGGTCGACGGCCACGTTGACGGTGAACACGCGGCCCTTGCCGCCGATGCCGTCGACCGTGGCCTCAATGCCACCGGAATGGACATTGTAGTTGAGCTCGGTGATGCCGCCGACGATGAAGTAGTCGGACTCGATGATCGTGCCGCCGTAATAGGGCTTCCACGGCACCTTCTGGCTGGAACCGGTCTTGCCGCGCACCTCGTGGACGGCGCCGTCTCCCAGGTAGCGGCGGTCCAGATAGCGCAGTTCGAGCTCGGTGACCTGGGTGTCGAAGCGCTCCTGCATCCGGACCGAGTCGCCCAGCTTGCCGAGGGCGGACATCACCATCAGCGAGCCGCCCTGGGTGATCGGGTTGCCGCCTTCCGCCTCGCTGAACTTGCCGGTGTAGTCCTTGATGGTGCCGACCGCGATGCGGAGCTTCTTGTGGCCCGACTCGCGGATTTTCTGGGCCATGCACTGGAAGGAGCCTTCAAGGGGCGTGGTGTTGTCGGTGACGGGCGGGCCCTGGATGGTGGGCGCCTCGTCGGGATTGCGCTTGTAGTGATCGACGGACGCCATGCACCCGGTCAGCGACACAATCGCGCAATAGGTGACGATCTTTTTTGACCAGCTGACGATCACGGTATCCCCCTCTTGCCCCTCGCTGTAACGCCCCGGATGGCCCAGCATCCGGTAGCACCGCTCCTCAGTTCAACGGAGCCGCAGCGGACTTACTGAACCCGCACGCTTCGCTGTTGTCAACCGAAGCAGACTGCGGACTGTCACTGTTGCTCATGTCCGAATTCAGCGCCACGTCCGACGTTCCCCCGGACGTATTCATGTTGTCGGCGCTGCTCGAAATGGATGAATTGTCGACCGACGCTTGCTGCGGGCTGTCGGTGTTGCCCTGCGACGTGTTGGTCAGCTGGCCGGCCTGTCCGACCGCCGAGGACTGGCCCCCGCTGCCGCTCTGGGAACCGCCGGTCGACGTATATGGATCCTTGCCGTTGGCCGACGTGGTGCTGACGTTACCCGTCGCATCGGCGCCGATCGAGCCCGGCAGGTCCACCGACGGCGAAGACGCATGGCTGCTGACCGAATTCGCCCCCGTATTGCCGATCGCCGACGCGGTAAGATTGCAGTTGATCTGGTCGCCGGCGATGTTCGTGGAGTAGGTGTTGTTGATGTTGGTCTGGAAGCCGTCGTAGTAGCCGCCCTTCTTCTTTTCGATAAGGTCGGTCATCGACGCCTTGGCGATCTTGTCGTTCGCCGTATCGAACTGCCAGGGTCGATTTTCGAGGAAGCCGTTGGCATACGCCGCTGTCGCGCCGATGGCCAAAGTAACCGCCGCACAGATGGCGGACGCCATCACATTGCTGGCCCTGTTCATGCTCACCCCCTCCAAACGCCCCATGGGTCCTTCAGACTGCGTACAGGCATATCATTGAGCCCGGTCAGCAGCAACGTAATTTTTCGTGAACTCCATCCTACCACCGCCCCCTAACAGATAGAAAACGCGACAGTTTTTGGCATCGGAAGTGCTTCTAGCAGGCCCCCGACGGGCCACGTCAATAGTGCTGACATTGATTACGCAACCCGATCGATCGCGGCATGCCGGCGATCGACGGCTCCTCACGGAGATTTGTAGTGCCGTCCCACTCGCCCCAACCCGCCTTGGGCATCGCCAAACCGACCGCGTTGATTTATTGCTCTTGGGATCGAATATGAAAGTCAAAGGCTTGGGAACCGGTCAACCTGGGGATTCGGAGAACGATGGGCAGGTATCTGAATACGTTGATGTTTGCGTTGGTGCTGCTGCTGATGCCGCCGGCCGCATGGGCCGACGCCACCAGCACCGCCGACGTGGTGAACGGGGATACCCTGCAAATGCAGGGACAGGTCGTCAAACTCTATGGAATCGACGCCCTCGAACCCGACGAGATCTGCCTGAACGGCAACCGTCCCTGGCCGTGCGGCCAGGAGGCCGCCAATTCGCTGTCGGCCTATATCGGCGGGCAGCCCATCCGCTGCCAGACCATCCGCAACATGAGCGGCTACATCCTGGCGGTGTGCGACCTGAACGGCGACGATCTCGCCGGCTGGATGGTGTCCAATGGCTGGGCCTTCGCCGACCGGTCCATCTCGAGCGACTACGTGCCGAACGAGGAGGCGGCCAAGATCGACGGCCTGGGCGTCTGGAGCAGCGAATTCGTCACCCCGTGGGACTGGCGCGAGGGCAAGCGGCTGAAACTACCCGAGACGCCCCAGACCGAGCAGGAAGAGCATCACGACGACGATCCCAACCTGCCGTCGTACGGCCCGCTGAATATGGCGCCCTGAGCGCCGGCTCCCAAGCGCCGTTCAGGCCACCCGGTTGATGAGCGGCGCGCCCTGTCGCAGCAGGGCGCAATTCTCCACGGCGATGCGCACGCTGCGGCCCAGCGTCTCTGGCGTAAGCCAGGCCACGTGCGGCGAAACCACCACATTGTCCAGCCCGAACAGCGGATTGGCCGCCGCCGCCGGCTCGATGGCGAAGACGTCGAGGCCGGCCGCGCGCACCTTGCCGCTGCGCAGCGCGGCCACCAGCGCCGGCTCGTGCACCAGGCCGCCCCGCGCCGTGTTGACCAGCACCACGCCCGGCTTCATGGCGTCGATCGCCGCCGCGCCGATGAGTCCGGCGGTGTCCGGCGTCAGCGGCAGATGCAGCGAGACCACGTCGGAGCGCCGCAGCAACTCATCGAGGCCGCACCACGTCGCCGGCGCGTCGGGCTTGGGCGACCGCGCCGTGTAGAGCACCTCGCAGCCCAGCGCCCCGAGCACGGGGGCGAGCGCGCGGGGAATGGCGCCGAAGCCGACAAGCCCGACGGTGCGCCCGCCCAGTTCGCCCATCCCGTCGAAGATCGCCGGATCGAGTCGCCAGCCGAGGCCTTGCCGCGTCCTCCGGTCGACTTCCGCGGCGCGGCGGAGCGCGGCCAGCATCAGCAGCAGCGCGGATTCGGCGACGGCGCGGCTGTTGCTGCCCGGCATGTTGCACACGGCGACTCCGGCCGCCCGGGCCGCCTCCACGTCGATGGTGTTGACCCCGACGCCGATCTTCTGGATCAGCTTCAGGCCCGGCGCCGCCGCGATCACCGAGGCGGTGACCGGCTCGAGCACATGCAGCAGCACGTCGGCCGAGCACATCTCGCGTGCGAACGCCGCCGTGTCGGCCTCGTCCACCACCGCAAGCGACAGCCAGCCGGGCCGCACCTCTTCCAGCTGCCGGACGAACCCCGGGCTGGCGCGGTACTGCAGGACAGCCTTCAATCCCGTGACCAGGCGCGCCCCGCCCAGTCCTGCACGCCCGGGCCGTCGGGCATGGGGACTTCCTCGATCCGCTCCGGCACGTCGTCATACTCCAGGCGCAGCGCCCGGCACATGGTCGCGTGCAGGTTGTAGGCGCAGACGTGATAGCTGAACTCCAGGATGTCGCCGTCCTCCATCAGCGCGTGCAGCGCGTCGAACACCCCATCGGGCACCCGGCCGCGGTCGTAGATCAGGCAGTCGGTGTAGGCGAGCGCGGCGCGCTCCAGCGGCGTCCAGGCGTCGCTCACCGCCCAGTGGGGAATGGCGACGATCTTCTCCTCCGGCACGCCGTTCCGGCGCGCTGCCTTGCAGTGCTGAGAGAACACGAACCGGCTGCCCGTCGCGAAGCCGGCCCGCAGGATGCCGATCTCGCGGATCGCCGGATCGAGCGTGCTGACCGACCGGTCGGCGAACATGCCGAACATGCCGAAATGGGACGTGGCGTGGTTGAAGATCGCCGGCCGCAGGGCGAAGACCGTCCACCAGTTCCCCGGGGTGCCCGTTGCGGTGCCTGGCTCGGCGACGGGATCGCGGCCTGGAAACAGCGAATCGTAGTATTTCAGCACTTCCGGCGCCGCCTCGGCGCGCGGCACCTGACGCAGTCTGGGCATGATTTCCTCCCCGTGGAACAGGCTGGCGCGCGGGCCAGGCCCCCTACGCCGCAGGATCGGTTGGCGCGGCCAGAATAAGCGCGGCGGTCAGCCGCCGCCCAGCGCCAAATCGCGCAGCACCCTCACGGCAAGACGCACGATCTCGGCCTGGCTGCGGGTCTGTGTCCGCTCCAGGGCGGCGCGCAGATGGAAGCGGGCGGTGTGGATGGTCACGCCGTTCGACTCGGCGAAGCTCTTCAAGTCGCCGTCCCGCGTCAACGCCTCGACCAGGCGCGCCGCTCCCGGCGTCAGGCCCAGCGCCTGCTGCAGGACGGCCGCGGCGTCCCGCAGCTGCCGCTCCGGATCGTGGATGAACAGCATCGCGGGCCGCGGGCTGTCCCGCGGATCGGCGATGCCCCCCGCAGCCGACGGCGCCGGAGCCACCAGCAGCGGGTAGCCGCTCCTGCCGCCCGACCGGGGCACGCTGACGACGCCGCCGGCGCCTCCCGCGCCCACGTCGGCGATCAGCGCCGCCAGCCGGGAACGGGCCTGCGGCTGGGCCACCACGAGATTGCCGGCGCGGCCGAGGCCGATGCCGTCGCCCCGGTCGAGGACGGCTCGCCCAGCGCCGTTGGCGAAGGTGAGGCGTCCGCCGGAGTCCAGGAGGAGAACGCCGGCTTCGAGACGACCGATCACCGCCTCGAATGTGACAGCGCGGGCCGCCACGTCGCGGAACTGCCGACGCATCTGGAACGCCCGCACCAAATGGGCGACGAGCCGCTGAAGGTCGGCGATGTCCGCTTCCGCGAAGACCGGGCGAGCGTCGCTGCGGTGCAGCCCGAGCACCGCGTGGCGCCCCCCGTCCGCGAACAGGGTGGCTCCAACGGTCTCGGTGAAGCCGGCCGGCCGGTAGAACTCGTTCCAGAAGAAGGACGCCGCCTTGAAATCGGGGCTGAACAGCTGGTCGGTCGTCGACACCATCTGCTTCGGAAGCAGGGCGAACGCCCGCGGCGCCGGATCGAACTCGGCGACCTCCCGGTAACGCTCGAAGACATCGCCGCCCCAGGCGCCGTGACAAAGAAGAATTTGCGAGCGGTTGTCCTGCAGGTCCGAATAGAGGAAGGCCGCGCCGTCGCAGCCATAACGGTCGCCGAGCGCCGCCAGTACCTGCGCCAGCGCGCTGTCATCGGTGGCAATCCGATATATGGCGTCCAATAACGACGCCTCGTCGTCACCGTCCGGCATTGCAGCCCCTGCCGCGTCCGCCCCGCCGGCACACGCCCGCCGGGCGCCGCACCACCCTATCCATTCGGATAGTGTTCGGTCGCCTGCCGCCCGTCAATATCCGCGGATGGGCATCACGTTGTAACCGCAAGGGAACAGCCATGGGGGAAGGTGCGCGCAAGCACCGTGTGCAGCCGGCGGCGGCGAGGGGCCGCCGCCTGGCGCTGCTGCTGACGACCACCGCCGCGATTGCCTGGGGGCCGGGCCGGGCCGAAGCCGCCTGCACCAGCAACGCGCCGGCAAGCGACGCGACGGTGACCTGCGACGGCGACAGCACGGTCGGCGTCGTCGCACCGGCCAGCGACCGCGTGGCCCTCACGGTCAATGCCGGCGCGACCATCGTCCCCACCGCCGGTTCGGCCATATCGCTGGGGGGCAGCGCCGACGTCACGCTTGGGCAAGGCTCGGCCGTGGGCAACGACGCCCTGTCCGTGAACACCCCCAGCGTGGCGCTCGGCAGCGGCTCACAGCTGAGCATCGAAGGGCTGGTCCGCGGCCAGAACGGCGTCACGGGTCAGGGCGGGGGACTGTCGGCCAGCCACGTCACCGTCGGCGCCGACGGCAGCATCGTCACGGCGGCGGCCTTCAGCAACAGCGCGGGAATCAACGGCTCGGGCGGCAACAACACCATCGACATCACCGGCACGGTGCGCGCCGCCGGCGTCGGCGGGGATGCCGTCGTGCTGGGCGGCGCGGGCGACGTGCTCACCATCCATTCAGGCGGCCTCGTGGAGGCCAGGCCCGCCAACACCGCCCTGGGCATCAATGCGGGGACGGCGACGGGCGCCAACATCACGGTCGAGGACGGCGGCGCCATCACCACCCACGGCATGGGATCGGCCATCGACGTGGGCGCCGGCGCGACGGTGACCGTGGCCGGTGCGGTCTCGGTGCTGGGAGACCTCGCCGGCCCCAACACCGCCGGCGCCTACGGCATCATCGCCGATCCGGGCGCCGACATCTGGGTGACGGAGACCGGCAGCGTCGTGACCGGCAACCCGACCAACACCGGCAATGGCGGCAACGGGGCGGTCGGCATCTATGTCTTCGACAATGCTCCCAGCGACACCAGCGTGCGGGTCGACGGCGTGGTGGAAACCTACAAGGCGACCGGCATCTTCGCCGGAACCGGCAACAGCATCGTGATCGGCGAGACCGGGCGGGTGACGACGCGCAGCTTCTACCACCCCATCTTCGTGAGCGCCTACACGACTCCCGATTCCTTCAGCGGCAGCATCGACGTCTACGGTCGCGTCGAGAGCCTGGGCTCGGGCTCGACGATCTTTCTCAGCGGAAACCGCAGCTCCTCGGCCGATCCGCGGGTGGACTTCGTCGCCAACGTCACCGTGCACGAGGGCGGCGTGCTGTACAGCCAGAGCGGCGCCGCCTACGCGGAGGACTACGGCGACTCGTTCTATCCCAACATCGTCGACAACCTGACCGTGGCCGGGCGAATCGAACGGCATAACGGCGGCATCGCCATCGCCCTGGACACGGGCTCCGACACCCTGACCCTGCTGCCGACCGCCGTCATCGTCGGCGGCATCGACGGCGGCAGCACCAGGACGGTTCCGGAAACCGACAGCTTCGTGCTCGACGGCGCCGCCGGCACCACCGGCACCTTCGACTTCACCGCCAATCCGGTGACCAACTTCGAGGTGGGCCGGAAGACCGGCGCGGGAACGTGGATCTTGCAGGGAACCCTGGGTGCCGGCGGCATCTCGGGCGCCTTCCAGGTCGAGGGCGGCACCCTGGAGGTCGACGGCACCCTGACCACCGCGGGCGCGACCGTGGCGGCGGGCGCCACGCTCACCGGCTCCGGCACCATCTCCGGCACCACCAGCGTGATGGACGGCGGCACCCTCTCGGGCCGGGCCGGCAGCACCCTCGGCATGGATGCCCTGTCGCTTTCGGGCCATGCGGTGACGGCGGTACAGCTCGGACCGCCGGACACGACCGCGCTGTTCCACGTGAACGGCGCGCTGACGCTGGACGGCATACTGGACGTCACCGACGGCGGCGGCTTCGGAGAAGGCACCTACCGGCTGTTCGACTATGGCGGCGCGCTCACCGACAACGGCGTGGTGATCAGCGCGGTGCCGGCCGGCTTCAATCCCGGCGACTGGATGCTGGATACCGCGACCGCCGGCCAGGTCGACCTGGTGGTGGCCGTGGGCGAGGGCGCCCAGTACTGGGACGGCGCCAACCCGGCGCCGGGCGGGGTGGCCGACGGCCGCGGCGGCAGCGGCACCTGGAACGCCGGCAACACCAACTGGACCAACCAGGCCGGGACCATCAACGCGCCCTGGGCCGCCCAGATCGCCGTGTTCTCAGCCAATGGCGGCGCCGGTACGGTCACCGTCGAGGGCACGCAGACCATCACCGGCCTGCGCTTCCTCGACGGCGGCGACTACGTGTTCGAGGCCGGCGCGGCCGGCGGCTTGCTGACCGACACCGCCGACACGGTGATCGACGTCGGCGGCGACGGGAACGCCGCGGCCACCGTCAACGTCGCAATCTCGGGCACCGGCGGACTGCACAAGACCGGCGGCGGCACCCTCACCCTGGCCGCCGCCAACGGCTATGCCGGCGGCACCACGGTCGACGCGGGCACGCTGGTCGCGGCGGCGACGGGAGCGCTCGGCACCGGCGACGCGACCGTCGGCGCCGGCGGAACCCTCGCCGTCGCCGGTTCGGTCGAACTGGGCGGGCGAACCGTCACCAATGACGGGATAGTGGCCTTCTCGAACACCGGAACGGCGGCGGGGACCGCCATCGTCAACCGCGGTACCCTCACCATCGCCGGCCTGGACGCGGCCTCGACGGCCATCGGCTCCCTGTCGGGAGACGGCGCGGTCCTGCTCGGCACGCGCCGCCTGGTCGTCGGCGGACTGGGAGACGACGACACCGTCGGCGGCGCCATCTCGGACACCGGCGGTGCCGGCTCGCTGGAGAAGACCGGCGCGGGAACTCTGGTGCTGTCCGGCACGAGCAGCTATGGCGGCGGCACCACCGTGAGCGGCGGCCGGCTGCTGGTCGACGGCTCCATCGACGGTGCCGTCCAGGTGGCCGACGGCGCCATCCTCGGCGGCAAGGGCAGCATCCTGGGCGACGTGACGGCGGCCGACGGCGGCACGCTCGAGGGCGTCGCCGGGCAGACGCTCACCATGGACTCGCTCAGCCTCGCCGGCGGGTCGCTGGTCCATGTTTCCCTGGCCGCCCCCAGCGACGCCGCCCTGTTCGACGTGACCGGCGACCTGGCGCTCGCCGGCGTGCTGGACGTGACCGACGCCGGCGGCTTCGGCGAGGGCGTCTACCGGCTCTTCGACTACGGCGGCCAGCTGAGCGATGGCGGCATGACCGTGGGCAGCGTGCCCGCCGGCGTCAGTCCCGGCAGCCTGCTGGTGCAGACCAGTGTCGCCGGACAGGTCAACCTCGTGTTCAGCGCGGTGCCGGACGTCCAGTTCTGGAACGGCACCACCACCAGCCCGACCGGACGGGTGGAAGGCGGACCCGGCACCTGGATCGCCGACGGCACCCGCAACTGGACCGACGCCAACGGCAGCCGAAGCGACGCCTGGAACGGCGGCTTCGCCATCTTCCAGGGTGAGCGCGGGAGCACCACGGTCGCCGTGACCGTGGACGGCAGCGCCGGCGACATCGCCGTCCGGGGGATGCAGTTCATCGGCACCGGCTGGCTGCTGTCGGGCGATCCCATCACCCTGGCGGGCGACGACGGCAGCACCACCGTGCGGGTCGGCGACGGAACCGATGCGGGGGCCGGCGACCGCGCGGTGATCGCCGCGGCCCTGGTCGGCGGCACACGCCTCGTGAAGGACGATCTGGGCACGCTGGTCCTGACCGGCGCCAACGGCTACACCGGCGGCACCGTCATTGCCCACGGCACGCTGCAGATCGGCGACGGCAGCACCGCCGGCAGCATCCAGGGGCCGGTGGAAGACCACGGCGAGCTTGTCTTCGACCGCGCCGACCGCCTGGTCTTCGACGGCGCCATCAGCGGCGACGGCACCCTGCGGCAGGCGGGCGAGGGCGTCACGGCGCTCACCGGCGACTCCTCGGCCTTCGCCGGGTCTGCGACCGTCGAGGCCGGCACCCTGCAGGTGGACGGAACCCTCGGCGGCAGCATCTCGGTCCAGACGGGCGGGCGGCTGGCCGGCAACGGCACGGTCGGGACCACCGCCGTCCTCGACGGCGGCACGGCGGCGCCGGGCGCCAGCATCGGCACGCTCCACGTGGCCGGCGACCTGAATTTCGCTGCGGGCTCGGCCTACGAGGTGGAGGCGAACGCCGCAGGCGAAGCCGACCTGATCGCGGTGACGGGCACCGCCAGCATCGCCGGTGGTACCGTCCAGGTGCTGGCGGCCGACGGCGACTACGCGGCCTCCACCACCTACACCATCCTCACCGCCACCGCCGGCGTGGTCCGCGCCGGCCCGACCGACGGCTTCGCCGGCGCCACCACGGACCTAGCGTTCCTGACGCCGGTGCTGAGCTATGACGACAACACCGTGTTCCTGACGCTGATCCGCAACGACGTGGACTTCTCCGCGATCGGCCAGACCCCCAACCAGGTGGCCGTCGGCCGGGCGGCGAGCGGGCTGGACGCCGCCGGACCGATCTACGGGGGACTGCTGATGCTCGACGCCGGGGGCGCCCGCGCCGCGCTCGACTCCCTTTCCGGCGAAATCCATGCCTCCGCCCGCAGCGCCCTCGTCGAGGACAGCCGCTTCGTGCGCGAGGCCGCCCTCGACAGGGCCCGCGTGGCACCGGCCGCCGGCGGGCCGCGCTTCGCCCTGTGGGGCCAGGGATTCGGGTCATGGGGGCGCCGGGCGGGCGACGGCAACGCCGCGCGCCTGTCGCGGGATACGGAGGGCTTCGTCGCCGGCGCCGACGCCGCGCTGGCCGAAAACCTGCGTGTCGGCGCCGTCGCCGGCTACAGCCGCACCTCCCTCGACGTGAATGCGCGCGGCTCCTCGGCGACGTCCGACAACGTCCATGCCGGCCTCTATGCCGGCGCGCGCTTCGGCGGACTCGGGCTGCGGCTGGGCGCCGCCTACTCCTGGCACAATGTGGATACGGACCGGGCGGTGGCCTTCGGGAGCTTCGCCGACCGTCTCAGCGGCCGCTACGACGCACGCACCGGGCAGGTGTTCGGCGAGATCGGCTTCACCGTCGCGGTGGACAGCGCCTCCATCGAGCCCTTCGCCAATCTCGCCTATGTCGACCTGCACGTGGACGGCTTCACCGAGAATGGCGGCCCGGCGGCGCTGACCGGCGCCAGGCAGAGCACCGACGCCACCTTCTCGACGATCGGCGCACGGCTGTCGGCCTCGCTCGGCAGCGCCCTGTCGATCCGCGGCATGGCGGGCTGGCGCCACGTCTGCGGCAACGGCGCATCCTCGGCGCTGCTGCGCTTCGCGACGGGCGGACCCTTCGCCGCCGGGGGCGTTCCCCTGGCCGACGACGTGGCCGTGGTGGAGGCGGGGCTCGACGCCGCGATCGGCCCGTCAGCGACGCTCGGCGTGAGCTATTCCGGCCAGTTCGGCAGCGGCCTGCGGGATCACGGCGTGAAGGCCAGCCTGACCTGGCGGTTCTGAGCCCTACTCGGCCGGTTCCTTCACCGGGCGCATCTTGAGGTAGCGCGCCCGGTCGTCAGCGGTGGCGGGCGCGTGGCGCACGTCGCCGGGCTGGCCCATGGGCCGCGTCCAGGCGGCGAACTCGAGCTGGATGCCGTCCGGATCGAGGAAATAGATCGAGCGCACGAAGGTGGAGGGCGTCAGTTCCATGCTGGCCTGCCGCTCCGAGTCGTCGTGGTTCACCACCGGGGTCACGTCCACGCCGGCAGCCGCCAAGCGTTCGCGGTATTCCTCGATCCTCTCGGCCGCCACGTTGAAGGCCAGGTGATTGAGCGAGGCGTGGGCGGTGGTGATGGAGCCGCGGCCGACCAGGCTAGCCGGGTGGGTGACGCCGGGAACGGCGTCGGGCGCGTCGGGAAACCAGAAGAACGCCAGCGAATCCCCGTTGCCGATGTCGAAGAAGAAGTGCTGGCCGGCGCCGTTGGGCAGGTCGATGGTCTTGGTGAGCGGCATGCCGAGCACGCCGGAATAGAAGTCGACCGTGCGCTGCATGTCCTTGCACACCAGCGCCAGGTGGTTGACCCCCATGATCTCGAACTTGTCGTTGCGCGTCGTTTCCATATTCCCCGTCTCCCGCAGCGTGGTGGAAGCTGGAACATGCTATAGGGTTTTCGCCGCCATTTAAACGGTCTGCCGTCGGCGCCCGCGCCCGACCGGCGGCGCATTGCTGCCATGCAGCGAAATTGCATGCAGAGCGCACCGAGCCGTTCGGGGAGGCCGCCCGAGCCGCCAAGATCACAGATTTATTCAGCCGGATCAACCTCTTGAGACCAATTCGGGCGCCGCTCGACCGCGCTGCACGCCAGCAGGCGGACGCCCCAGGCCACGCCGACCTTCCCCCTTTTTGATCGCGATCAAGGCCCGCCGCGCCGCCTCGCACGAGGTTGGCGCTGTGAGCGGGATCAGACGTCCGGGCACCCGCCACGCAATGCCGGACAGGAGGAAACAATGCGAATGATCGGCAAGCCCGCAATCGGGGCAGCGGCCACGATGGCCGGAGCAATGCTGGCGGCGGCGACGGCGCAGGCCGAGCCGTTCCGCTACATCCCGTCGGTCAGCAATCCGCTCTTCAACGAGAGCCCGCTGGTGACCACGGAGATCCGCCCGATCTACATCCACCACGACATCCCGACGTCCTTCCTGACAGGCGGCGGCAACATCGACATCGGCGCGGTACAGGCGCGCCTCGCGCTGACCGACCGGCTGGCGATCATCGCCACCAAGGACGGCTACGCCGACATCCACTTCGCCGGCGTGCTGCCCGACGAGCACGGTTTCGCCAACATCGCCGCCGGCGTGAAGTACGCGGTCGTGCTCAACGAGCAGTCCGGCACGGCCGTCACCGTCGGCCTGCGCTATGAGGCGCCGGTCGGCAGCCTGAAGACCGCCGGCATCAACCTGCAAGGCCATGGCGACGGCTTCGTCAACGTCTTCGTGACGGCGCTGCAGCAGGTGGACCGGTTCCAGATCCAGGCCAGCGTCAACGCCGACATCGCGCTCGATAGCAACGCCGACAGCTCGCTGTTCGTCGGCTCGATCCACGCCAACTACGCCGTCACCGACTGGTTCTTCCCGCTGGTGGAATTCAACGTGTTCTCGGTCATCGGCCACGGCAACCGCCTGCCGGTGCCGTTCGAGGGCTTCGACGTGGTCAATTTCGGCGCCACCGGCGGCGGCACCGTAGCGACGGTGGCCGCAGGCGCGCGCTTCCGGGTGGCGCACAACGTCCTGCTGGGCGCCGCCTACGAGGCGCCGGTGACCAGCCGAAAGGACATCACCAGCTGGCGCGTCTACGCCGACGCCGTCATCACCTTCTGAGAGCGGAGCGCGCAAGCATGGCCGGACTCTTCTATCTGATCATGGGCCTGACGGCGGCGCTCGGGCTGCTCGCTGCGGGCCTCACCCACGACCCCCGTTTCGCGATCCACGCCTGGATCGTCGTACTGGCGGCGCTGATCGCCATCGTCGCCGGGCTCAACACCTTCGATCCGGAGGGCAAGCCGAAGCCCGTCGTCGGCAAGTACGAGGACGGGGTGATCCGCGCCGGCGTCATCGCCACCGTGTTCTGGGGCATCACCGGCTTTCTGGTGGGCCTGGTGATCGCCCTGCAGCTCTCGTTCCCCGAGCTGAACCTGGACGCCTACACCAATTTCGGCCGGCTGCGGCCGCTGCACACCTCGGCGGTGATCTTCGCCTTCGGCGGCAACGCGCTGATCTGCACCAGCTTCTGGGTGGTGCAGCGGACCACGGGCGCGCGCCTCGCCTTCGGCAAGGCCGCTTGGTTCGTGTTCTGGGGCTACCAGCTGTTCATCGTGCTGGCGGCGACCGGCTACCTCCTCGGCATCACCCAATCGAAGGAATACGCCGAGCCGGAATGGTACGTGGACCTGTGGCTGACCGTCGTCTGGGTCGCCTACCTGCTGGTTTTCCTCGGCACGATCTT
>WGNW01000082.1 GCA_016124315.1 Alphaproteobacteria bacterium | reverse complement strand
CCCACAACATGCAGCAGGCGGCCCGCGTGTCCCAGTATACGGCGTTCATGTATCTCGGCTCGCTGGTGGAGTTCGGCGAGACGGAAGCGATGTTCACGTCGCCCTCCGACCAGCGCACCATGGACTACATCACCGGCCGGTTCGGCTGACGCCTGAGGCGTCGCGGCCTGGCGAGAGCACCGGCTCGGCCGCGGGCGGATATTGTGTTCCCGCCGGCAATTCGGTAATGACATAGCCATCGCGGCGAAGGCTTACGTCCCATGAAAATCCTCGTAGTGGAAGACGATGGCGATACCCTGTCGTACGTGACCCGCGGCCTCGGCCAGCTTGGCCATACGGTCGACGCGGTCGCCGACGGACGGGAAGGCTGCGATCGCGCCATGCGCGGCATCTACGACGTCATCGTCCTCGACCGCATGCTGCCCGAACTGGACGGCGTGTCGATCCTCAAGAACATCCGGGTGGCCGGCATCAAGGCGCCGGTGCTGTTCCTGACCGCCATCGACGGCATCAACGACCGGGTGGCGGGGCTCGATGCCGGCGCCGACGACTACCTGGTGAAGCCGTTCGCCTTCTCCGAGCTGGCGGCGCGGGTCCACGCGCTGGGGCGCCGGCCGGCGCTCACCAACGTCGAGACCGTGCTCAAGGTGGCCGACCTGGAGATGGACCTGCGGCGGCACATGGTGAAGCGTGACGGCAAGGTGGTCGAGTTGCAGCCGCGCGAGTTCAAGCTGCTGGAATACCTCATGCGCAATGCCGGACAGGTGGTCACGCGGACCATGCTGCTGGAGCACGTCTGGGACTTCCACTTCGACCCGCGCACCAAGATCATCGAGACCCATATGAGCCGTCTGCGCTCCAAGATCGAGAGCGGGACGGGCGTCCCGCTCATCCACACCGTCCGGGGCGCCGGCTACAGCCTCCATGAGCCTGAGTAGGTTCTTCCGCTCCACCGGCGTCCGCTTCACGCTGCTCTATGTCGTCCTCTATCTCCTGTCCAACGCCATCCTGCTGGGCGCGCTCTACCTGACGGAGACCGCCCGGCTGGACGAGGACCTGCGCGTGCGGGTCGACTCCCGCGTCGAGTCCCTGGTCAGCCAATACCGCCTGGGCGGGGTGACGGCGCTGGTCGACGACATCGCCATGCGCACCCGCAACCAGATCAAGCTCCGCACCTTCTACCGCCTGACCGACGCCCGGGGCCGCCTGGTCGCCGGTTCGCTGCCGCCGTTCCCCAAGGAGGAAAGCTGGCGTACGGCGCGCGTCGAGTCGGGAAAGGAGGGGCGAGAGCCGGCTACGGTGCTGCTCCGCACGGTGCACCTCGCCGGCGGCGAATGGCTGACGGTCGGCATGGAGCCGGTGCAGCACGAGGCCATCGACCGCCTGTTCGCCAGCGCCGGCATCGGCGTCCTGCTGGCCACGCTGCTGCTGGGCGTGAGTATCGGCGCGCTGCTGAGCACCGGGTTCCTCCGCCGCGTCGACCGGATGACGTCGGCGGTGGAGGACATCATGCGCGGCCACATGGACCGGCGCGTCGAGTCCCGCCGCAGCGGCGACGAGCTGGACCGGCTTGCGGCAAGCCTCAACGCCATGCTCGACCGCATCGACTTCCTGATGACCGAGATGCGCGAGGTGACCAACAGCGTCGCCCACGATCTGCGCACGCCGCTCAGCCGGCTCCGCCGCCGCCTGGAGGAGGCGCGTCAGGCGAGCCTTGGCAACGCGGACGCCGACCGGGCGCTGGACCTGGCCGCCGTCGAGTGTGAGGGCGTCCTCGACACCTTCAACGCCATCCTGCGCATCGCCCAGGTGGAAGGCACGGCCTCGGCCGCCAGCTTCGGCGTGGTGGACCTGTCGGAACTGGTCGCGACCTTCGACGACGCCTACAGGCCGCTGGCGGAAGAGGAGGGGCGCCCGTTCGACGTGACCCCCGGCGAGAAGATCGCCGTGCGGGGCGACCGCGAGCTGCTGACGCAGCTGGTGTCCAACCTGCTCGACAACGCCCTCAAGCACACGCCGCCCGCCACGCCGCTCCGCCTCGCCCTGGAACGTCAGGCGGGCGCGGTCCGCCTGGTGGTCGAGGACCGCGGCCCCGGCATTCCCGAGGCCGCCCGCAAGAAGGTGTTCGACCGGTTCTTCAGGCTCGAGGCGAGCCGCACGGCGCCCGGCAACGGGCTGGGGCTCAGCCTGGTGGCGGCCATCGCCCGGCTGCACGGGGCCAACGTCGCCCTGGAGGACGCCGCGCCTGGCCTGCGCGCGGTGCTGACGTTCCGCAAGTAACGGCGGCTAGGCGAAGTCCAGGGCCAGCTGGCGTCGCTCCTCGGCGGCGGTGCAGTCCAGGTTGGAGACGGTGACGCCCAGCAGCCGGATGCGCTTCGGCAGCGGGAACAGGCCGGCCATCAGGTCGACGGCGGCGCGGGCGATCTGGGCCGTGCCGGCCACCGCCCGTTCGGCCGTGCGGCTGCGGGTGACCTGCTGGAAGTCGGCGAACTTCACCTTCACGGTCACCGTCTTGCCAGCCACCTGGGCGCGGTCGCAGTGGCGCGCGACCTCGGCGGCGATGGCCTCGAGACGGGCCTCGATCTGCTCCCGGTCGTCGAGGTCCTCCGCGAAGGTGGTTTCCGATCCCACCGACTTGCGCCGACGGTGAGGGACCACCGGGCGGTCGTCCTCGCCGTTGGCGATGGCGTGGTACCACGCGCCCGCCTTGCCGAATTGGCGCTGAAGCAGCTCCGGCGGCTGCCGGCGCAGGTCGGCGCCGGTGAAGATGCCGAGCCGGCGCAGGCGCTCGGCGGTCACCGGGCCGATGCCGTGGAAGCGTCCCACTTCCAGCCCGTCGATGAATGCCTGCGCCTGGCCCGGCGGAATGACGAACTGGCCGTTGGGCTTGCGCTGGTCCGAGGCCACCTTGGCGAGGAACTTGTTGAACGAGACGCCGGCCGAGGCGGTGAGACCCGTTTCGGCGAGGATGCGGTCGCGGATGGCCTGCGCCACCTCGGTGGCCGAGCCTCCGGCGGCCGCTTCGGTCACGTCCAGATAGGCCTCGTCGAGGGACAGCGGCTCCACCAGCGGCGTGTAGGCGGCGAAGATGGCGCGGATCGCCGCGGAGACCTGCTTGTAGACCTCGAAGCGCGGCTTGACGAAGACCAGCTCCGGGCATTTGCGCTGGGCGGTCACCGACGGCATGGCGGAGCGGACGCCGAAGGCGCGGGCCTCGTAGCTGGCGGCCGCCACCACGCCGCGGCGCCGGGAACCGCCCACGGCGACCGGCCTGCCGCGCAGCGACGGGTCGTCGCGCTGCTCGACGGACGCGTAGAAGGCGTCCATGTCGATGTGGATGATCTTCCGGACGGCGGACCGGCTCATGCGGGTTCCCTGCGCGGCGCGTTCGGGAACATTAGGGGAACGCGCCGCGGCGGTCAACCGGCGGCGCTACTTGCCCGCGAGTCGCGCGACCACCGGCGCGAAGCCGTCGGTGCTGCCGTCGCCCCGATCCAGGATGCTGAAATAGGTGAAGCCGTAGAGCTCGCGGCGCCGCTCAAGCTCCTCGCACATGAAGTCGATGGAGCCGACCAGGGCGTGGGGAAAGGTCAGCATGTCCTCGGTGCTGAGGCCCAGCATGTTGCCCATCGCCTCGCCGGTCTCCCGCTGGCGGTCGGTGATGGTGACGTAGTAGATGCCGGTCTCGAGCTCGACGTCGCCGATGCGGTCGCCGGCGCCTTCGCGGATCCACCGCATCTTGTCGTGGGTGCCGTCGGCCATGGAGGTGGCCACCAGGGTCGCCGGGTCGATCTTGCCGGCGCGGTTGTTGAAGTTGACGCTGACGATGTCGGCCTCGCGGCCGGCCAGGCGTAGCACCCGCGGCGAGCCGCCGCCGATCATGATCGGCACCGGGCCCTTGGGCCGGGGCAGTCCCTCGTAGCCGACGGCGTGGGCGTAGGTGCCCGCGATGTTCAACTGGCCGCCGGCGCGGTGCGCCTTGGCGAGCTGGATGGTCTCCTCCAGCCGGTCGATTCGCCGGCCGACGGGGTCGTAGGGCACACCGATGGCGTGGTATTCGGCCTCGATCCAGCCGGCGCCCAGCCCCAGCTCCAGCCGGCCCTCGGAGAGGAAGTCGATGGTCATCGCCTCCTTCACCAGCACCGCCGGCGGTCGGTAGCCGGTGCAGAACACCCGGCAGCCGATCTTCAGGGTCGACGTCGCCTCGGCGGCCATGGCCATGGCGGGCACGGCGGCCAGCACCTGCGGCGGGTGGTTCGCCTCGTCCACCGCCGGGCCCGGGCCCAGATAGTGGTCGGCCAGGTGGTAGGCCGAATAACCCTCCGCTTCGGCGCGGCGCACCTTGTCGCGCCAGTCGGCGGCGGAGTCCGCGTCGAACCCCTGCATGGCAAAACGAAACGGCCTCATCCCCATGGTGCGCTCCCCGATCGATTATGGTCGGTGCAGCTTGGGGCAGGGCGCGGCAAACTACAAACCATTCCGGCCGGCGCAAAAACGACTGCGGCGCGCCCCGAGGGACGCGCCGCAGCGTTGAATTGGCTCCCCGGGTCGGACTCGAACCAACGACCTAGCGATTAACAGTCGCGTGCTCTACCAACTGAGCTACCGGGGACCAGTGGTCCGGCCTCGGGTATGGTGCCCCCGAGGCGGCGTGTGTCATAGCAAAGCCGTTCGGCGTTGCAAAGCCCGTTTTGCTCCCCGCGGGAAATTCGTCGGCGGGGAGTGGAGGCGACGGCCGGAATCGAACCGGCGTACACGGATTTGCAGTCCGCTGCGTCACCACTCCGCCACGTCGCCGCCAGTGGGACAGGGGGCGGTCTATAGCAGAGCGAGGCTGATGCGACAATCGTGTGATTGTCACGCCTCATGGTCGCAGATATAAAACCCGCGAACGTTCACGGCGGCCCTCCGTCCGCTGCAACCCGAGACCAGGAAAGCCCATGACCGACTTCGCAGCCGCGCGCAAGCAGATGGTCGATTCCCAGCTCCTGCCCAACAGGGTGACGAACGCGCGCCTGATCGGTGCCATGGGGGCCGTGCCGAGGGAGGCGTTCCTGCCCCGCTCGCTCAGGGGCGTCGCCTATGTGGACGAGGACCTGCAGGTGGCGCCTGGCCGCTACGTGATGGAGCCCATGGTGTTCGGCCGGCTGCTCCAGGAGGCCCATGTCCGCGAGACCGACGCCGTCCTCGACATTGGCTGCGCGACCGGCTACTCGGCGGCGGTTCTGGCGCGTCTGGCCAGCGTCGTGGTCGCGGTCGAAGAGGACGCGGAGACGGCCGAGCGGGCGAGCGAATACCTCGCCCAGGCGGGCGTCGAGAACGCGGCGGTGATCACCGGCCCGCTCAGCGAAGGGTACCCGGCGCAGGCGCCCTACGACGTCATCGTCGTCGAGGGCGCCGTCCAGCAGGTGCCGGCCGGGATCCTCGACCAGCTCGCCGAGGGCGGCCGGCTGGTGACCGTGGTGGCGGGCCGCGGAATCGGCAAGGCCACGCTCTTCACCCGGATCGGCGGCGTGATCGGGCATCGGGAACTGTTTGACGCGGGGGTGCCGATGCTGCTTGGATTTGAGCGCGAAACGGGATTTGTATTCTAGCCTGCCGGGAAGGTTTCATAACGTGCGCGCCGGAGACGCCGGAAACCGGCTCCGCGAGAGGGAGGTTCTGGCGATGACCGCCACTTACAGCAGACGACTGGCCTTGACCCTGGTGGCGCTGGGCCTGGGGACTGCTCCGGCGGCGGCCGAGACCCTGCAGGACGCGTTGACCGCGGCCTATCTCAACAACCCGGTACTGGAGGCGCAGCGCGCGTCGGTCCGCGCCGAGGACGAGAACGTCTCGCAGGCGCTTTCCGGCTATCGGCCCAGCCTCAGCGCCAGCGGCTCGGTCACCACCGAGCGGACCAACAACTTCTTCTCCCAGACCGGCGGCAAGCAGACCCTCAATCCCATTCAGGCCACCGTGGCGCTGGAGCAGCCGCTGTTCAGCAGCTTTCGCACCTACAACGCCGTGAAGGAAGCCAAGACCGAGGTCTCCGCCGCCCGCAGCGGGCTGGTGTCGACCGAGCAGCAGGTGCTGCTCGACACGGTTTCGGCCTACATGGACGTGCTGCGGGACGAGGCAGTGCTGGACCTGCGCCGCAACAACGTGCAGGTGCTGCAAAAGCAGCTCCAGGCCTCCAAGGACCGCTTCGAGGTGGGCGAGATCACCCGCACCGACGTGGCCCAGTCGGAAGCGCGCCTTTCCGCAGCGATCTCGGGGCGGATCGCCGCCGAGGCCGACCTTGCCGCCAGCCGCGCCGCCTACGAGCGCATCGTCGGCAACGCGCCCGGCACCCTCGAGCAGCCGACGGCGCTGGCCGGCGTGCCCAATTCCGAGGACCGCGCGCTGCAGCTGGCGCTCGACTCGAACCCGGACCTGCAGCAGGCGCGCCTCCAGGAGGAGGCCGCGCGCCGGGCGATCGACCGGGCGAAGTCGGACCTGGGGCCCGAGATCAGCCTGGTGGCCCAGTACCAGTACTCCGAGGACCAGTTCATCAGCGGCTTCACCAGCAAGACCACGGCGCTGATGGCGAAGGCCACGGTGCCGCTCTACCAGTCGGGCGTGGTGAGTTCGCGCATCCGCCAGGCCAAGCAGGTGGACTCCGAGCGCCGGATGCAGGCGATCGAGGCCGAGCGCCAGGTCCGCGAGGCGGTGCGCAACGCCTGGGAGCGGCTGCGGGCGGCGCGCGCCACCATCGACGCCAGCAAGTCGCAGGTGGACGCCAGCAACAGCGCCCTGGACGGCGTGCGGCAGGAACTCGAGGTCGGCTCGCGCACCACCCTCGACGTGCTCGACGCTGAGCAGGAATATCTCGACGCCCAGGTGCAGCTGGTCCGGGCGCACCGCGACGAGTTCGTCGCTGCCTTCCAGCTTCTGGTCGCCACCGGCCAGGCCACGGCGCAGTCGCTGCAGCTGCCGGTGGAGTACTACGACCCGACCGAGTACTACCAGCGGTCGACCGGCAAATGGTTCGGTTGGGGGACGGGGGACTGAGGTAGTCTCTTAAGCACGGGTATGCGGAATTCCGGGTAAGGGGCGGGAATTACGGACCTTTGAACGATTTTTCCTGTCCGTCGCCTGCAACCGGCGTATAGTGTGCACCTGCACTCTGTAGGGATTGTGGGTCATCCACGAGAGCATCGATGAGCAAACCTGACAGCAAAGGCGGGGAGGAGATGTCCATGGAGGAGATCCTCGCCTCGATCCGCAAGATGATCGCCCAGGAGCAGGATGCGGAAGCGCCCCGCACGGTGGAGCCCGAGGACGAGCCCGACGACGAGGACGTGCTGGAGCTCACCGACATGCTGCCGGAAGCCGGCGAGCTCGACGCGGAATTCGCTCCCGAACCGCTGCCCGAGGCCGGCCAGCAGGACGAGTGGGAGCCGCCCCTGCCGGAAGAGGAGATGCCGCAGCTCGGTCCCGACCTGGGCGACGAGCCGCTGGAGCTCGCTCCCGAATTCGCCGTTCCGGAGGATCAGGGCGCCCACGAGCCGCCATCCGCTTCCGTTCCGCCTGAGCAGGACGTGTCCGAGCCCTCGCCGCGCCGGCCGTTCATGGTCGGGCTCTCGGACATGATGGAGGAGGTTTCCGGGGAACCGTCGCCGGAACCGGAGATGGCCGACATCCCGCGTTTCCTCGACGAGTTGCGCGGGGCCGTCAACGAGGCCGAGGACCGCGGCGACGAGCAAGCCCAGGCTGAACCGCCGCCCGCCGCAGAGCCGCCGGGCGACTATCGCGACGATTATCTGGAACACACAGAAAGGGAAGGTTTGATGGAAGCCGAGAACGATCGGATCCTGTCTCCGGAGAGCGCCCTCAGGACCAGCTCCGCCTTCGACCAGCTCGCCCAGACGCTCGTCTCGGGCTATGAGGGCGAGGACAAGACGCTGGAAGGCGTGGTTCGCGCCATGCTGAAGCCGCTGATGAGGGAATGGCTGGACGCCAACCTGCCGCGCATCGTCGACGAGATGGTGCAGGCGGAGATCCGCCGGCTCAGCCGCTCCTGAGCCGCCCCGCCCGCGGCCCTGCGGGCTGGAATCGCGCGCCGTTTGCCGCTACAACCGCGGCCGAATCCTGAACGATTGCGAGAAGCGGCCGCGCGATGCTGGACAAAGTCTTCCGACCCGCCGAGGTCGAGCCCGAAATCTACGCCGAGTGGGAGAGGGCGGACGCCTTTGCCTGCGGCAAGCGTCCCGACGCCAAGCCGTTCACCATCGTCATCCCGCCGCCCAACGTCACCGGCAGCCTGCACATGGGCCACGCGCTCAACAACACGCTGCAGGACGTGCTGGTGCGCTTCGAGCGCATGCGCGGCCGCGATGTGCTGTGGCAGCCGGGCACCGACCATGCGGGCATCGCCACCCAGATGGTGGTGGAGCGCCAGCTCGCCGAGCAGGGCAACGTCCGCCGCCAGGACCTGGGGCGCGACGAGTTCCTGCAGCGGGTCTGGACCTGGAAGGAGGAATCCGGCGGCACCATCATCAACCAGCTTCGCCGGCTGGGCGCGAGCTGCGACTGGTCGCGCGAGCGCTTCACCATGGACGAGGGGCTGAGCAAGGCCGTCCTCAAGGTGTTCGTCGACTGGTACCGCGCCGGGCTGATCTACAAGGACAAGCGGCTGGTCAACTGGGACCCCAAGCTGCTCACCGCCATCTCGGACCTGGAGGTGGAACCCAGGGAAATCCAGGGCAATCTGTGGCACTTCCGCTACCCGATCGCCGGCGAGGAGGGCCGCTACATCGTCGTCGCGACCACCCGGCCGGAGACCATGCTGGGTGATACCGCCGTCGCCGTGCACCCGGACGACGAGCGCTACAAGGACCTCATCGGCAAGATGGTCGAGCTGCCGCTGACGGGCCGAAGGATTCCCATCGTCGCCGACAGCTACGCCGATCCCGAGACGGGCTCTGGCGCGGTGAAGATCACGCCGGCCCACGATTTCAACGACTTCGAGGTCGGCCGCCGGCACGATCTGGAGATGATCAACATCCTGGATGCCACCGCGCACCTCAACGAGAACGTGCCCGAGACCTATCGCGGCATGGAGCGGTTCGCCGCCCGCAAGCGCATCGTCGAGGACCTGGAGGCGCTGGGCCTGCTGGAGAAGATCGACGAGCACGTCCACGCCGTGCCCCACGGCGACCGCAGCGGCGTGGTCATCGAGCCGTGGCTGACCGACCAGTGGTACGTCGACGCGGCGACGCTGGCCAAGCCGGCCGTCGAGGCCGTGGAGCGCGGCCAGACGGTGTTCGTGCCCCGCAACTGGGAGAAGACCTATTTCGAGTGGCTGCGCAACATCCAGCCCTGGTGCATCTCCCGCCAGCTCTGGTGGGGCCACCAGATCCCGGCCTGGTACGGCCCGGACGGCAAGGTGTTCGTCGCCGAGACCGAGGCGGAAGCCGCCGCCGAGGCCCGCGCCCATTACGGCAGCGACGAGCCGCTCGCGCGCGACGAGGACGTGCTCGACACCTGGTTCTCGTCCCAGCTCTGGCCGTTTTCGACCCTGGGCTGGCCGGACGAAACGCCCGAACTGAAGCGCCACTACAAGACCGACGTGCTGGTCACCGGCTTCGATATCATCTTCTTCTGGGTCGCCCGGATGATGATGTCCGGCCTCTACTTCATGCAGGACGTGCCGTTCCACACGGTCTACATCCACGCGCTGGTCCGCGACGAGAAGGGCCAGAAGATGTCGAAGTCCAAGGGCAACGTCATCGATCCGCTGCAGCTCGTCGACGAGTACGGCGCCGACGCGCTGCGCTTCACGCTGACCGCCATGGCGGCGCAGGGCCGCGACATCAAGCTGTCCAAGCAGCGGGTCGAGGGCTACCGCAACTTCGGCACCAAGCTGTGGAACGCCTACCGCTTCTGCACCATGAACGACGCGCTCGACGCGTCGGGCTTCGATCCCGCCGCCGTGCGCCAGCCGGTCAACCGCTGGCTGGTGGGCAAGGTGGCGGCGACCTCCCGCAAGGTCACCGAGGAACTGGAGGCCTACCGCTTTAACGAGGCGGCCGGCAGCCTCTACCAGTTCGTCTGGGGCGATTTCTGCGACTGGTACCTGGAGTTCACCAAGCCGCTGCTGGGCGGCGACGACGACGCTGTGAAGGCGGAGACGCGCGGCGCCACCGCCTGGGCGATGGAGCAGATCCTGCGGCTGCTGCATCCCTTCATGCCCTTCGTCACCGAATATCTGTGGCGCCAGACCCATGACGGCCTGCTGATCCTGGACGACTGGCCCGAGGCGCGCTCCGACCTGGAGGATGCCGAGGCGAGCCGCGAGATCGAGGGCGTCATCGACCTGATCACCCGCGTGCGCACGGTGCGCACCGAGATGAACGTGCCGCCGGGCGCCAAGATCGCCGTGGCGGTGCAGCAGTCGGAAACGGCGGCGTTCGCGTCGCTGATCGACGAAGCGGCGGTGCTGCAGGCGGTCATCACCCGGCTGGCGCGGATCGACCGGGTCGACACGGTCGCGGGTTTCCCGCGCGGCACGGTGCAGATTCCGGTGGGCGAGGCGACGCTCGGCCTGTTGCTGGCCGACGTCATCGACTTCGACGCCGAAAAGGCCCGGCTGCGCAAGGAGATCGACAAGGCGTCGAAGGAGATGGCCGGCATCGACGGCCGGCTGAACAATCCCGGCTTCGTCTCCAAGGCGCCGGAGCACGTGGTCGAGGAGCAGCGCGAGCGCCGCGACGAGATCGCCCAGCTCGTCGGCACCCTGCACCAGGCCATCGCCCGGCTGGAGGCGCTGGCGTAGGGTATTCTCGGCGGCACTTCGCGACGGCCCTGCAGGCCTCCTCAGTGCCAACGGCCAAAATTAACGGCGCACGTACTTCCGGCCGCGGTTCGCGACGCGGCTTCGCCGCTCCTCACCACGAACGGATGTTGTTGAGACTGCCGTCACTCAACCCGTTAGCGCTGAGGAGGGCCGTAGGCCCGTCTCGAAGCGCGGCCGCGAGGGTCTGGCCTACCGCCCCCGCAGCCGGCGCAGCACGGCCTTTTCTCCCCAGCTCAGGGCGGCGTGGAGCAGGGCGCCCATGATGGCGAGGACGATGACGGCGGCGAAGGTCTTGCCGGTTTGCAGCCGGTTGCTGGATTCGAGGATGCGCCACGCCAGGCCCTGGGCGCCGCCCGTGCCGGCGACGAATTCGGCCACCACCGCGCCGATCAGCGCCAGGCCGCCGGCCACCTTGTGGCCCTCCAGCACGAAGGGCGCCGCCGACGGCACCCGCAGCCGCCACAGCCGCTGCCAGCCGGTGGCGCCGTAGAGGTCGAACAGCCGCTCCAGGTCGGGATCGGCGGACTTCAGGCCGGTGAGGGCGCCCGAGAAGATCGGGAAGAACGCGACGATGGTTGCCAACGCTACGATGGCCCGCTGCGGATGGTCGAGGCCCGCCCAGATCACCACCTGCGGCGCGATCGCCACCACCGGCGTCACCTGCAGGGCGACGGCCAGCGGATGGACCGCCTTCTCCAGCAGCCGGTTGACGGCGACGACGAGGGCCAGCGAGCACGCCAGCAGGCTCGCCACCACCAGCGCCTCCAGCGCCATCAGCAGGGTGTTCCAGGCCGACGCCAGCAACAGGCCGGCAGAGTCCACCGTATCGGCCGCCACCTGGGAGGGCGAGGGCAGGAAGTAAGGCGGCAGGTTCAGCAGGTGGCAGGCGGCCTCCCAGGCGCCCAGCAGCAGCGCCACCAGTGCCAGCGGCGCCAGGATGTCGGACGTCCGGCTCATGCCGTCCGTCCCAGGTCGGCGGCCAGCCCGCCGGAAATCGCTTCCACCGCCACGCGGAACGATTCGGTGGTGCGGAAGTGGGCGGGCCGCGGCATGTCGCCGCCGATGGCCGTTTCCGCCGACAGCCGTCCCGGCGCGGGACTCATGGCGATGACCCGGTGGGCGATGTACGCCGCTTCCTCCACGTTGTGGGTGACGAAGATGATGGCCTGCCGGCTCTGCGCCCACAGCCGGTGCAGGTCCTCGGCCATGGCGCGGCGGGTGATCTCGTCCAGTGCGGCGAACGGTTCGCCCATCAGCAGCAGGCGCGGCTGGGTGACCAGGGCGCGGGCAAGGGATACCCGCATGGCCATGCCGCCGGACAGCTGCGCCGGCTTGGCGTCCAGCGCGTCGCCGAGGCCGACCCGGTGCAGCGACTGCGCGGCCCGCCCGCGAGCCTCGGCCTTGGGCGTGCCGGCGAGTTCCAGGGGCAGGGCGGCGTTGGCGAGGGCGCTCGCCCAGGGCATCAGCGTCGGCGCCTGGAAGACCACGGCGGTCTCGCCGCGGCCCGGCATGCGCTCCACGCTGCCCCGCGTCGGCTGCTCCAGGCCGGCGAGCAGACGCAGGGCGGTGCTCTTGCCGCAGCCCGACGGGCCGACCAGGGCGACGATCTCGCCGTCCTCCAGGGTCAGGTCGAACGGGCCGAGAACCTTGCCCCGGCCCGGATATTCCACCTCGACGGCGGTCAGGCTGGCGACGCTCATCAGGGCGCGGGCGGCGAGATGAACTTCAGGGTGTAGGCGTCGTGGTAGTCCAGGTCCTGCTTGTAGATGCCCTGCTGCGCGGCGACCTTGAAAAACTCGTCCCAGCGGGCGTCGGTCATCGCGCCGACCGGCACGCCGTCGGGCTGGATGATGCCGTAGGTCTTCATCTTCTCGCGCGCCTGGTCCAGGATGGCCTGGGTCATTTCCGGGTTTTCCTTGAGGATCAGCGCATTGGCGGGCGACGGGTCGCCGTTCAGATAGGACTTCCAGCCCGCGATGCTGGCTTCGACGAAGGCGCGGATCGCCTTCGGATTCTTCTCGATCATGCTGTCGGGGGCCAGCACCATGGAGGCGTAGCCGGGATAGCCCTCGTCGGCCAGCAGGAACACCTTGGGCTTGAAGCCGGCCTGCTGCTCGATGGTGTAGGGCTCGCTGGTGACGTAGCCCTGCTGCACTGCCTCCGGATTGGCGAGGAACGGGCCGGGATTGAAGTTGTACTTGTGCACCTGGTCATCGGTGAAGCCGTACTTGGCCTTCAGCCAGACCCAGAACGCCGTCACCGAGGCGTCCGACAGCAGCATGGGATGGCCCTTCATGTCGGCGATGCTGTTGATGCCCTGATCGGGATGGGCGAGCAGCACCTGCGGGTCCTTCTGCATGAAGGCGGCCACCGCCTTCACCGGCACCTTCTCGGCGGCCAGGTTGAGGACGATGAAGCTGTTGGAGCCGATGCCCAGGTCCACGGAGCCGGCGGCGAGCAGCTGCGGCACGTTCACCGCCGGGCCGCCCTGCATGATGGTGACCTTGAGGCCGCGCTTCTCGTACTCGCCGGTGGCCAGCGCCTGGTAGTAGCCGCCCTGCTCGGCCTCGGCGCGCCAGTCGGTGGCGAAGGTGAGCTCGGTCATCTTGTCGTTGGCGGCCTCGGGCTTCTGCCCGCCGCCGTCGGAACAGGCCGCTGCGAGCACGCCCAGGCCCACGAGGAACAGCATACGCAATCTGGTCAAGACCCCACCTCCCTGTTGGTCTGTCAGGATTACGGCACCCGGTCGCGATGGCCAAGTTGTTTCCCCCCCAATGCGGGCGGCACCCGCCCGCCGGGCGGATTGACGCCGCCGAAACGATCCGGATGTGGTATCATGACCCGAGGCCAACCCGTTCCGATGACTTGCCCGCTCGAGGGGAGGGGAAGATGGGAAAGTATAAGTCTGGCCCGATCAACAAGCTCACTAGCTTCAATTTCAAGGATACCGGCACCTGCGGCACCTCGGTGCTCACCCTGCTGGTGCCGCCGCTGCTGAAGTCGGTCATCCTGGCGGCGGCGGGCAGAAGCGTGGTCCACCTGTCGTTCGACGATTTCGCGCAGCCCGTGCAGGATTTCGCAGACGCGCTGGCCGAGGGCCGCGAGGCGGCTCTCATGGTGCATCCGGCGGACCATTCGGTGGAGATCTTCATGTCCGCCACAGAGTGGGACGGGCAGGGGCTGCGGACGCAGATGCAGATCAGCGTCGACGGGGACTCCGCGTTCCAGGGCGCGTTCCGGGTGCTGTCGCTGGCGCGCGATGACCCGTTCATGATCGGCGCCTGCGTCGTCGACGGCCTCGAGTACTTCTTCTACCACCTGTGCCAGCGGCCGCCGTCGTCGGAGGGGCTGACGACGATGGACGTCGGCAACGTCCAGGTCGACGGCCGGGTGGCTGGTGATACTCTGCGCAAGGTGCTCGCCCGGGCGGTCACGGAAGGCAAGGTCGGGCCGCGGCCCGACTTCGACCACAACGCGGCCTACGGCCTGTTCCCGTTCGCGGGCTTCCAGCATTTCCACGGCGCGGTCTTCGCGCGGCGGGCATGACGGCGCGGCTCGCGGCACGGTTGTGGCGGGCGCGGCTGGCGCTTGTCACCGGCCCGGTGCGCCTCTACCAGCGCCACCTGTCGCTTGCCATCGGAGCACGGTGCATCTACCGGCCGAGCTGCTCGCAGTACATGATCGACGCGGTCGAGCGCTACGGCCTGCTGCGCGGTGTCGCCAAGGGCCTGGGCCGGATCGCACGGTGCCGTCCGCAAGCATCCGGCGGCTACGATCCGGCGTAGGTCAGCTGGCCTTGGGACCGTCGGCCGCCGGCTTCCGGCGGCCGGCGAGCAGCTCCTGCTCCTCGTGGAAGATCGGCTCGCTGGATCGGCACTCGTATTCGCAGTTGGTGACCTCGCGCGCCGAGTTGACGGTCAGGTCGTAGGCCACGCTCACCCCGTGCCCCAGGTCGATCGTGTCCTTGAGCGGGTCCGGTCCCTCGTTGACGGTCGCGGTAATGCATTTGGTCTCGTGGAAGACCAGTGGCGACTGGCACTTGCAGTTGTTCCAAGAATCGTTGATCTGCTGGTTGGTGATGCGGTGATTCAGCAGTTCCACGCCGCCGAAGGTCACCTTGATGGTCCCCGACAGCGTCTTGGTGATCGCTCCACGGCTGCAGTTGGGCATGATCCCCTCCCTCGATGCTGGCCCCCAGCCTCGGAGCAGTTTACCACATCGGGCAGGTGGATGCCGGTCAGACCTCCAGGTCGCACCAGACGGGGGTGTGGTCGGAAGGCTTCTCCCGGCCGCGAGGCGTGCGGTCGACGCCTGCCGCCGTGACCCGGTCGGTCGCCTGGGGCGACAGCAGCAGGTGGTCGATACGCAGCCCGTGGTCCTTCTCCCAGGCGCCGCCCTGGTAGTCCCAGTAGGAGTAGAGCGGGCCCGTGTGGAAGACGCGGACGGCATCGGTGTAGCCCAGGTGGAGGAGCTGCCGGAACCGGTTGCGGGTCGGCGGCAGGCAGAGCGCGTCGGCCGCGAAGGCGACGGGGTTCCAGACGTCCTCGTCCGCCGGGCATACGTTGTAGTCGCCGCCCAGCACGACGACCTCTTCCCAGGCCAGCAGGTCGCGGGCATGGGCGACCAGCCGGTCCATCCAGGCCAGCTTGTAGTCGTACTTCTCGCCGGGGGCGGGGTTGCCGTTGGGCAGGTAGATGCAGGCCACGCGCACGCCGCCCGTGAAGGCTTCCAGGTAGCGGGCCTGCCCGTCCGTGCCGTCGCCGCCCGGCAGCCCCATGGAGACGTCCTCGAGGCGGTGCTTCGACAGGATGGCGACGCCGTTGTAGGTCTTCTGCCCGTGGACGGCCAGATTGTAGCCCATGTCCTGGATCTCCATGGACGGAAAGCCCTCGTCGACGACCTTGATCTCCTGCAGCAGCGCGACATCGGGGCTGAACTCCTTCAGCCATTCCAGCAGCCGCGGCAGGCGGACCTTTACCGAGTTCACATTCCAGGTGGCGATCTTCATCGGACCGGTAACCTACTGTTCCAAAAAAGGGCTTCCGTCATCGACGCGGCAGGCGCCCCGCGATGCGACAGGTTCGAGGTTCGGCCGGCAGCATACACGCTGCAACGGGCATTGGAACCATCGCTCCTCGGACCGTGCCCGCTGGGCCACGCACCCAATCCTCGCCGCAGCCGACGGCGAGCGGCGGCGACGGGGCGTTCCCCGCTCACGCCTTTGTTAGTTGATCAACCGAAACGTCCGATGCTAGCCCCGAAAAGTGTAAAATTACTGAGGAGGACCAGCATGTTAAAGATTTCCGCCGTGATCGTTGCCGGATCTGTCCTGGCGATGTCGGCTCCGGCCTTCGCCGCCGGTGCCGGTGGCGTCCATTCACCGTTCGGCCCGGGCAATTCCGGGGCGGCGCGCGGCCTGGGGCCGTCGCCCGACGCGCAGGCGAACTGCCTGGGCGACTACCAGTCCGCGCGGGACAAGCCGGCCGACCCGACGCGTCCCGGCACGGGGACGAATGTCGGCGACGGGGTGACGGACCGGATCAGCACCACGTTCCTGCTGGGCGGCATCATGGGGATTTTCGGCGGCACCCTGACCTGCGCCGACTTCGTCAACTGACGGCATCAAGCAGCGCCATGGACATGCCCGCGGGACCTGGCGTCCCCGTCGGTCCCGCGGGCGAGGCGCCCCACCGAATCCGGATTACAACGCAACGGACTTGCGGTAATTCTCTCGATGCGTCGCGGCGCTGGAGGGGAAGGCCATGCTCAGGGAGCGGGTTGGCGAGGATCGTGCGTTCTATCTCTCGATGGGCGGCGTCACCGCCCTGATCATCTTCCTGGGGTTCGCCCCTTCCTACTATCTCAAGGGCGTACTGCACGCGCCGCCGCCGCTGTCGGCGCTGACCAGCGTCCACGGCGCGGTGTTTACCGGCTGGGTGCTGCTGTTCCTGATGCAGTCGGCGCTGGTCGGCTACGGCGGTGCCAAGCTACACCGCCAGCTTGGCGTGCTGGGCGCGGTGCTGTTCGGCGGTCTCGTGGCCGTCGGGCTGCTGACGGCGGTCACCGCGGCGCGGCTGGGCACGCGCCACCCGGCGCGCCCGAGCCCCTGGTGTTCATGGCGCTGCCGGTCTTCGGCCTGCTGGGCATCGCCGTGCTGGTGATCCTGGCGCTGCTGCAGCGGGCGCGCAGCGACTACCACCGGCGGCTGATGCTCGCCGGCTTCTTCTGCATGACCAGCCCGGCGGTGGGACGCCTCGCGATCATGGCTGGCCAGGCCGAGGCGGGAACCTGGATTTCGCTGGCCGTGCCGGATCTCCTGCTGTCCGTGGCGATGGGCTACGACCGGGTTGTCCACGGCCGCTTCCACCCCGCGTATCTCTGGAGCGTCGGCGTCCTGCTGTTCATCGATTTCGGCGTGGCCTGGGGATATTCCAGTTCCCACTGGCTTGCCTTCGCCCGCTGGCTGACCGGCGGCTGACGACAGCCCGCGTCCGCCCAAGCCCGAATCTTCCCTCCGCCGCATCACCTCGGGCAGCCAGCCTTGGTGCTGGCCGTTCGCGCTTGCCCTGACCGGGAAGGAGTATCCCGCCTTCGCGGTTCACCTCTTGCAAATAAGAATGCGTCTCAATAGAGTCTGCGCCTTCCGCGGGTCCGGCGCCTGTCGCCGGTCCGCTTCCAGACGAGACCGGAGACCATTTCATGCCGAAGACGCGAGCCGCAGAACTCCCCAACCCCCGCCGCCGTGCCGCCATGTCCCCCCGCGCAGGGCTGCTGGCGGCCTGCGGCGCGGCTGCGCTGCTCGCCGGGCCCGCGCTGGCCGCCGACCGGAAGGACGAGCCGGAGCAGATCATCGTCACCGGCCTGGGCTCGCAGGTGGAGCTGACCGATCCCTATGCGGGCGGGCAGGTGGCGCGGGGTGGCCGGGTCGGCATCTTCGGCAACCTGGACTTCATGGACACGCCGTTCTCCACCACCAGCTACACCGCCGAGCTGATGCTCGACCAGCAGGCCAAGAGCGTGGCCGACGTGCTGCAGAACGACCCGGTGGTACGGCCGGCGCGCGGCTTCGGCAACTTCCAGGAGGTCTACATCGTCCGCGGCTTCCCGGTGTTCTCGGACGACATGACCTATAACGGCATCTACGGCATCCTGCCGCGCCAGTACGTGGCGGCCGAGCTGCTGGAGCGGGTGGAGGTGTTCCGCGGCGCCAACTCCTTCCTCAACGGCGCGGCGCCCGGCGGCAGCGGCATCGGCGGCGCCATCAACCTGGTGCCCAAGCGCGCGCCCGCCGAGCCGCTCACCCGGCTGACCACCGGCTTCGAGACCGAAGGCCATGTCTACGGCGCCGCCGACGTCGCCCGCCGGTTCGGCGCCAACGACCAGAACGGCATCCGCTTCAACGCGGTGCGGCGCGACGGCGAGACCTCGGTCGAAGGGCAGGGGCGCGAGCTCAGCGTGCTCGGCCTGGGCCTCGACCACCAGGGCGAGAAGCTGCGGCTCTCTGCCGACATCGGCTTCCAGGACCACGACATCGATGCGCCGCGGCCGAGCGTGACGCCGCAGGGCGCGGCCCCCGAGCCGCCCCGGGCCAAGGCCAACTTCGCCCAGCCCTGGACCTATTCCAACGAGCGCAACCTGTTCGCGGTGGTGCGCGCCGAATACGACATCGCCGACGGCACCACCGCGTGGATCGCCGGCGGCACCCGCGGCGGCAAGGAAGCCAACGTGCTGAGCAACCCGAGCGCCGACGCCGACGGCAACACCACTGCCTACCGCTTCGACAACGTGCGCAAGGAGCGCGTGTGGTCGGGCGAGGCCGGCATCCGCAGCGAGTTCGAGACCGGTGGCATCGGCCACCGGGTGGTGCTGTCGGGCTCGATCTATTCCCGCCGGTCGCGCAACGCCTATGCGTTCTCCAATTTCGCCGGCTTCCCGGGCAACCTTTACGATCCGGTCGCGGTGGAGCCGCCGCCGGCCGACTACTTCACCGGCGGCGATCTCGACGACCCGCTGGCGACCGAAGCCAACGACGCGAGGAGCGTCGCGCTCGCCGATATGATGTCGCTGTTCGACCGCCGGCTGCTGGTCACCGTGGGCGGACGCTATCAGAACGTCGAGCAGAAGAGCTTCGACTACAATTCCGGCGCGCTGATCTCCCGCTACGACAAGAGCAGGCTGACGCCCATGGCAGGCATCCTGTTCAAGGCCACCGACCACCTTTCGGTCTACGCCAACTACATCCAGAGCCTGATTCCCGGCGAGGTGGCGCCGGCGACCAGCGGCGGCACGCCGGTGAGCAACGCGGGTGAGGTCTTCTCGCCCTACACGTCCGACCAGGTCGAGGCGGGGGTGAAGTACGACAGTGGCGATTTCGGCGCGACGCTGGCCGTTTTTACCCTGTCCAAACCCATCGCCTACGTGCAGGACGGCGTCTTCGGCGTACAGGGGGCGCAGCGTCATCGGGGCATCGAACTCACCGTGTTCGGCAAGCCGCTGCCGGGGGTGCGGGTGATCGGCGGCCTGACCCTGCTCGACGCCTCCATGCGGCACACCCAGGGCGGCCTCTACGACGGCAACGACCCGGTCGGCGTGCCCGATTTCCAGCTCAACGCCAACGTGGAATGGGACGTGCCCTTCGTGCCGGGTCTCACCCTGGACGGCCGTGTCGTCCACACCGCCTCCCAGTTCATCAATGCCGCCAACACCCTGACCGTGCCGGCATGGACCCGCCTCGACCTGGGTGCCCGCTACCGCACGGAGATCGCCGGCACCGGCGTGGTGCTGCGGGCGCGGGTCGAGAACGTCGCCAACAACAACTACTGGGCGTCCGTCGGTGGCTATCCGGGCTCAAACTATCTGGTCCTCGCCGCGCCGCGCACGCTGCTGCTGTCGGCGTCCCTCGACCTCTGAGGCCGGCGTGCCGGACACCGCATCCGAACCGGTCGCCGTCCTCGCGGCCGTGGCGCTGGTGGCGGCGGGCATCGCCTGCCTTCACCGGTCTTGGCGCGCGCCCGCCCGACGGGCCGGCCAGGTGGCGGCGGGCTGGGGGCTGCTGGCGGCCTCCGTCGTCTTCTGGGTGCGCGCCGGTGGCGTGGAGTTCGGCCCCGCCTATGGATGTCTTGCGGCCGGACTGCTCGCCTTGGGTGCCGCGGCCACCAGCGCCGCGCCGGACAAGGCCGGCCGCCGGGCCCGGCGGCCGGCCGGCAGGCTCGTCCTCAGCCTGCGCCCGGTTCCCCGGCACCTGCTGCTGTTCGCCCTCGCGGTGCCCGTGGCGGGCGTCGCCGCGGCGCTGGCCAGCGCCGCCGCCGTGCTGGCGCTGCCCTGGAGCGGCGTGAACCGGATGGCGGCCGCCGTGCTGCTGATGCCGGTGCTCTGGGGCGCCGCGGCCTACTGGGTCGTCGCCGATCCGGGGCGGTATCGTCCGGTGGCCGGCCTGATCGCGGCGGGCGCCGCCGGCGCCGCGGCGCTCTGGATCTGACGTCCCGTGAAGCTCGGCCTGTCGCCATCGCTGGTCAGGAATTCCCTCGCCGCCCATGCGTGGCTCGGCCTGCTGGTGGGCTTTCCCATGTTCCTGGTCTGCCTGTCGGGCACCCTCGCCGTGTTCGGCGACGAGCTGGGTCGCTGGGAGCAGCCCCAGGTGGCGGAGGCTGCCGTCTACACGCCAGCCGAGGTCGAGCGCGCCTATCGGGAAGTGCTGGTTCGCCAAACGGACCCGGGCGAGCACATGTTCATCCGGCTGCCAACAGTGGAACTGCCTCGGCTGTCGGTGGCGTCCGGCAAGGGCGGCTGGTTTGCCGGACCGGACGGCACCCTTGGTCCGGCGATTGGCCATGCCTGGACCGACATGCTCATCGACCTGCACCTCTACCTGCATCTGCCTGCCCGCGCGGGCATGACGCTGGTCAGCGCCCTGGGCGCCCTGTTGTGCGGCCTCATCGTCTCGGGCTTTCTCGCCCATCCCCGCCTCTTCCGCGACGCCTTCAGCCTGCGGATGCGGGGCGGGCGGCGCATCGGCCAGACCGACCTGCACAACCGGCTGAGCGTCTGGGGCGCGCCCTTCCACCTGGCCATCGCCGTCACCGGCGCCTATTTCGGGCTGGCCGGCTTCATGCTCATGCTGTTCGCTTCCGCCTCTTACGATGGCGACATGCAGGCTGTCCGCGCCGACCTGTTCGGGCCGGACCCTGTCCTCGAACAGTCGGCGGCGCCGGCTGCGGTCGGCCGGGCGCTGGCGCAGATGCACCGCATCGCGCCGTCGGCCAGGCCGTTCTACCTGACCGTCGAGGACGTCGGCAGGCCCGACCAGTACATGATTGTCGGCGCGCAGCACCCGGGACGGCTGATCTACGCCGAGCAGTACCGCTTCGACGCATCGGGCGCCTATCTGGGCAAGGCCGGCTATTCCGACGGACCGGTTGGACGGCAGGCGGTGTTCTCGGTCTACCGGCTGCATTTCGGCCAGTTCGGCGGCTTTGCCGTCAAGCTGCTCTACGGCGTATTCGGCCTGGCGCTGACCGTCGTCGCGGTCACCGGGATCAACATCTGGCTGGCCAAGCGCCGGGCGCGGGACGCGCTCGACCGGATCTGGGCGGGGCTGGTCTGGGGAACGCCGGCGGCGCTCGCCGTGTCCGCCGTCGCCCAGGTGGTGCTCGGGTTGCCCTCGACCGGCCTGTTCTGGGCCATCGTGGTATCGGCCGGCACGGCCGCGGCGCGTCTCGGCGACGAGGCGCGGGCGAAGGCGTGGCTGCAGGCGGCGACGGCCGCCGGGCTGGGCGCCCTGCTGGCCGGCTACGTGGTCCGCTACGGCGCTGACGCTCTCGACCCGGCCGCGCTCGGCGTCAACCTTGCGGTGGCGGCGTGCGGCCTGGCGATGGCAGTGCTGGCAAGGCGGCAGTGGAAGGCGCTGGCGGCGCAGCAGGCACCGACGGCGGGATAGGGCAGGTGCCTAAACCCGCTCCGCTTGCGGCTCCGTCGGGTTTCCTCGTCGCGCCGACCCTCGTCGTGCCGGGCGGAGCCTGGCACCGACGGCGGGTGTAAGAGCGGTCCTAGGCGTCTTCGAAGAACTTCTGGCGGATCTTGCCGCCCGGCTCGTAGACCGAGGAGTCCTTGCCCACCTCGAACATGCGATTCCAGGAACCGGTCGGCTTCAGCGGGCCGAAGATCTGGCGCATCTGGTCGTAGTAGTGGTGGGCGAAATGGGCGTGCAGCGAGTCGTGGTCTTCCCACAGCTCGTGGATGTTGATGCGGGTCGGTACGCAGGGGTCGGCGGCGAAGCAGTATTCCAGGCAGCCCGGCTCCTCGGTGCGGGTCTTCCACTGCACGGGCGCGCACTGGCGGATGGCTTCGTCGCGCGTCGCCTCGTCGGCGAAGTCGATATGGGCGTGAATGATAACCTGCGGCATCTGGTCGGCTCCCCGGGATTTCTTGTGATGTTTGATTGATTAAGCGGACGGCGGGCCTGCGCGCAACTGTTTCGCGCGCCAGACCAGCCGGTTTTGTGGATGATGGCTCAGGCGGGGGCGGACACCGGCTTGCGGGCGGCGGGCGCCTCGTCCACCGGATCGCGGGTCCAGCGATTGTGCGACGGCCCCTCCGGGCCGCGCGGCGCGCCCTTGTGCTCGGGATAGACGGTGGCGGTGTAGAAGTCGCCGTGGTCGTCCACCGCAAGCTGGTGGATGTAGATCGCCAGGTTTTCGTGCCGCTCCAGGATCTCGAAGGTGGTCGCGTCCATCACCACCAGGTCGTGATACTCGTCGCTGGCGTAGATGCGGTTGCCCTTCACCAGGATGGAGAGCGGCGTGATGTGCGTCCATTCGTCGAGGTAGTTGCCGTCCGGATCGAACACCTGGATGCGGCTCTTGCGGTTCGGGTCCTTTTCCTTGCGCTCCTCGGCGATCTGGCCGGGCACCGTCATGTAGGAGTG
>WGNW01000052.1 GCA_016124315.1 Alphaproteobacteria bacterium | reverse complement strand
TGTTCTCGGGCCCGACCGGCGTCGGCAAGACCGAGGTGGCGCGCCAGCTCGCGGCCATCATGGGCATCGAACTGATCCGCTTCGACATGTCCGAGTACATGGAGCGGCACAGTGTCTCGCGGCTGATCGGCGCGCCTCCGGGCTATGTCGGCTTCGACCAGGGCGGCCTCTTGACCGACGCGGTCGACCAGCACCCGCACTGCGTGCTGCTGCTCGACGAGATCGAGAAGGCCCATCCGGACGTGTTCAACGTGCTGCTGCAGATCATGGATCACGGCAAGCTGACGGACCATTCGGGCAAGTCGGTCGACTTCCGCAACGCCATCCTGATCATGACCACCAACGCCGGCGCCGCCGAGCTCAGCCAGGCCGCCATCGGCTTCGGCCGCGGCAACAAGGACGACGCGGACGACGAGGCGATCAAGCGCATGTTCACGCCGGAGTTCCGCAACCGGCTCGACGCGACCATCGCCTTCAGCCATCTCGAGCCGGCCATCGTCAGCCGCGTGGTGGAGAAGTTCATCATGCAGCTGGAGGCTCAGCTCAGCGACCGTCACGTCACCTTCGAGCTCACCCAGCCGGCCATCGAATGGCTGGTGGAGAAGGGCTACGACCGGCTCTACGGCGCCCGCCCCATGGGCCGTACGATCCAGGAGTTCATCAAGAAGCCGCTGGCCGACGAACTACTGTTCGGCAAGCTGGCCAAGGGCGGCCACGTTGTGGTCCGGGTCAAGGACGGAGCGCTCAAGTTCGAGATCCAGTCCCTCAGCGGCGGCACCTCCAAGTCCGGCCCCAAAAGCCGCGACGAGGCGCTGCTCGCCGACTGACGCAAGAGCTCCAGACCGACGGGAAAGGCCGGCGGGAGACCGCCGGCCTTTTCTTGTCGCAAGCGCGTGCCGGCCGAGCCGCTAATCCGAGCCGTCGTCGGCTTCGACCTTGCGGAAGGGGCCGTGGGCCTCGAGCATCTTCTGGTCGGCCTCCACGTAGGCGCCTTCCTCGCGCAGGAAGCGGGCGACGGCGTCCCGGAAGCCGGCGTCGGCGATCCAGTGGGCCGAGTAGGTGAACTGGGGTAGGTAGCCGCGCGACAGCTTGTGCGGTCCCTGGGCGCCGGCCTCGACCCGGCCCAGGCCCCGCTCGATGGCGAACTCGATGGCCTGATAGTAGCAGGTCTCGAAGTGGAGGCAGGGATGGTCCTCGACGCAGCCCCAGTTGCGGCCGTAGAGGGCGTCGGTGCCCAGCAGGTTGATGGCGCCGGCGATATAGCGGCCGGCGCGGCGCGCCATCACCAGCACGATCTTCTCCGGCATCCGCTCGCCGATCAGCGAAAAGAACTGTCTGTTCAGGTAGGGGCGGCCCCATTTCCGCGACGAGGTATCCACGTAGAAGCGGTAGAACGCATCCCAGTGCGCCTCGCGCAGGTCGCCGCCGGTCAGCACTTCCATGGTGATGCCTGGCTCCACCGCCTGGGCGCGCTCCTTGCGGATGTTCTTGCGCTTGCGCGAGCTCAGCGCCGCCAGGAAGTCGTCGAAGCTCGCATAACCCTCGTTGCACCAGATGAACTGCTGGTCCTTGCGCAGCAGCAGGCCGGCCTCGCCCATCTCCCTCCATTGCTCGTAGGTCGGGAAGGTGACGTGCAGCGACGACACGTCGAGCCGGTCGGCGAACTGGATGCAGGCGCTGAGCAGCAGGCCGCGGGTCTCGGCGTCCGCCGCCAGCAGGCGCGGCCCGGTCACCGGCGAGAACGGCACGCTCACCTGCAGCTTCGGATAGTAGCTGCCACCGGCCCGTTCCCAGGCGTGGGCCCAGCCGTGGTCGAACACGTACTCGCCCTGGGAGTGCGACTTCACGTACATCGGCGCGCAGCCCCGCAGCCCGCCGCCCGGCTTCTCGATCACCACGTGATAGGGCAGCCAGCCGGTGTTCCGGCCGACGCAGCCGCTGTCTTCCAAGGCGGAGAGGAAGGCGTAGGAGACGAACGGGTTGTCCGGGCCCGCGCAGGCGTCCCAGTCCTCCGGGCGGACCTCGTCCAGGGACTGGACGGCGCGGGCGGTGACCGACTCGCTCACGAGATCGCCGCGACCGCGTCCACTTCCACGGCCATGCCCAGGGGCAGCGCGTTGACGCCCACCGCGGCACGGGCGTGGCGGCCCCGGTCGCCGAACACCGCCACCATCAGCTCGGAAGCGCCGTTGATCACCAGCGGCTGGTCGGTGAAGTCGTCGGCGCAGGCGACGAAGCCGCCCAGCCGGACGATGCGGTCCACCCGGTCGAGGTCGCCGTCCAGCGCCGCGCCGAGCTGGGCGAGGATATTGAGGGCGCACAGCCGGGCCGCGTCCTGCCCCTGCTCGGTGTTGAAGTGGTGGCCCACCTTGCCCTGATACCTTGGGCCGCCCGGCAGCGCCGACACCTGGCCCGAGACGAACACCAGGTTGCCCGTTACGACGAAGGGCACATAGGCGGCGACCGGCTTGGGCGGCTCCGGCAGGCTGATTCCGAGTTCCTGAAGCCGCGCCGAGATCCGTCCGCTCATGAAGTCTCCTCCGTCCGGGTTCGAGTCAGGACTCTAGCAGACTGGGATGCTCATCCAAGAGCGCGACAAGCGGCCGGCCGGGCGATTATGCTGGCGGCGGGAAAACGGGAGGGAGACACGCCATGACGCCCACGCTGATGGCCATGATCGGCTTCGGACTCTGGACGCTGCTGCTCAGCATGACCATCGCCGCCACCCGCAGCGCGATCATGATGCGCAGCGGGCGGCCGGCCAACGGCTTCTCGCCCACGGGAGAGGATCTGGGCGGCTTTCCACGCCGGCTCGCGCGGGCGCACGCCAATTGCTGCGAGAACCTGCCCATCTTCGTCGCCATCGCCCTGGGCGTGGTCCTCAGCGGCCACAGCGCCGTCGCCGACCGTTACGCCCTGTGGGTGCTCTATGCGCGCATCTTCCAGTCGCTCATTCATCTGGCGTCGACCAGCGTGCCGGCGGTCTATCTGCGCTTCGCCTTCTATCTGGTCCAGGTGCTGCTGCTGGTGCTGATGGTGGTGGGCGCGTTTGCCGGTTGAGCGGAGCGCAGCTTTCCACCCTTCGCGACGCCGGCCTTCGGCCGGCCCTAAGGGCTAGCGGCTCTGCCAAGGGGCAAGCAAGTTTCCGTGCGTCCTGAGGAGCGGCGAAGCCGCGTCGCGAAGGACCGAAGCCCCGGCACTTATGCCCCGTCCCACAGGCGGGCGGCGCCCAGCACGCCGCTGGAATCGCCGTGGCGGGCCCTGACGATCGAGGTGGCCACGCCGTCGGAGAACACGAACCGGGGCAGCAGCGGCGGCACGGCCTCGTAGAGCCGGTCGACGTTGGAGAGGCCGCCGCCCAGCACGATGACCTGCGGGTCGAGGATGTTGATCACCGAGGCGAGGGCGCGGGCGAGGCGCCCGGCGTAGCGGTCGAGCGCCGCCCGCTTCCCGGGCGTGTCGTCGCGGGCGATGTCTTCGGGCGGCAGGTCTGCGCCCGTCACTTCACGGTAGGCCAGCGACAGGCCGCGGCCGTTGAGAAAGGTCTCGGTGCAGCCGGCGCGGCCGCAGTAACAGCTCGGGCCGGGGCGTTCGTCGTCGTCCGGAGCCGGCAGCGGGTTATGGCCCCATTCGCCGCCGGTGGCGTTGGGACCGGCCGGCAGCAGCCGGCCATCGACCACGATGCCGGCGCCGACGCCGGTGCCGAGGATGACGCCGAACACCGTGCGGTGGCCGGTGCCCGCGCCGTCGGCGGCCTCGGAGAGGGCGAAGCAGTCGGCGTCGTTGGCCATGCGGATCGGCCGGCGCAGCGCTGCCTCCAGGTCGCGGCGCAGCGGGCGGCCGACCAGGTTCTCGGCGTTCTGCATCAGCCCGCTGTGGGGCGAGAGGGTGCCAGGCGTGCCGATGCCGATGGAGCAGGCCTTGCCCGCGGCCCGCTCGGCCTCGCTGGCCAGTGCGGCGATGGCGGCGATCCGGTCGTCGTAGGCGAGGGGCGTCGCCACCCGCTCGCGGAACAGGGTCTCGCCGGCCGGACCGAGCGGGATGGCCTCGATCTTGGTGCCGCCCAGATCGATGCCGATGCGCACGGCGCTCAGTAGCCCAGGCCGGCCATGTGCTCGGCGAGCCAAGACGCGGCGTCGGGCCAGTTGTCGGCGCGGTGGCGGCTTTCGGCGGCGGGTCCGAGCAGGTTGCCGAGCCGCTCGTCGGCAACGAAGTGCAGGCAGTGCACCTTCTCGCACGCCTTTGCCACCGAGGCGATGTTGGGCGGAATGTCGTCGATGAAGTAGACCGGCGCCTCGACCTTCTCGGCGAGATGCCTCACCACCGCGCCCTTCAGCCCGATGTTGGCGATCAGCGGATAGTCCATGCCGAGCTTCTTGAGCGAGCGGATGCGCGCCTCGCGCTGCTGCAGCGGCACGTTGGTGACGATGACGATCTGCGCCCGCGCCGACAGCGCCTTCAGCGCCTCGGGCGCGCCCGGCACGGCGGGCTGGTGCTCGGTCTTCTCGACGAAGAACTGGCCGATCAGCGCGGTGACCTCCTCGGCGGTGATCGCCATGTCGTCGGCCTTGCGGCGGATGTTGCCGGTGAGCGCGAAGCTGGCGAGGTCGAGATAGAGTTCGTTCTCGTGCAGGAACTCCTCCAGCACCGAGGCGAACTGAAGGATCACCTCGTCCGCGTCGGACAGGATGAGCGGGCGGTCCGGGTCGATGGGAATGCGGTCGGCCTGGGCGAGGACGTCGGGATGGATCTGCATGGCTCAGGTATAATGGGGCAGGTCGCCGCCGGGCAAGCGGGCGCGTGCGCCCGCCGGTTCCTCCGGCGCGATGCCGGCGGCCTCGCAGAACGCCAGCAGCGCGGATTCGTCCTGCAGCAGGAAGTCGAGCACGCCGGCCAGCATCTCCGGGTCGGAGGCGGCGCGGCGGAGATCCGAGAGGTCCATGCCGGTCAGGCGCAGCAATCCGGTCAGCGCCCGCTCGTCGCCCGCGACGAAGGCGAGGGCCTGCAGGGCGATGGTCTCGGCGCGTTCCTGGTTCATGGGAGGGGGTGCCGGCGGCAGGCCGGCGGGGAAGGGAAGACTACTTGATCTTCCCTTCCTTGAACTCGACATGCTTGCGCACGACGGGATCGTACTTCTTCACCGTCATCTTCTCGGTCATGGTCCGAGGGTTCTTCTTGGTGACGTAGAAGTAGCCGGTGCCCGCGGTGCTCTCCAGCCGGATCTTGATCGTGGTCGGCTTAGCCATGGTGACTACTCCAGTTGCGCTCGCGCGTATCGCTCAGAAGGGCGGGACCATAGCGCCAAGCGCCCGCAAGTCAAGCGGCGAGTGGCGCCGGGACGCGTGAAGGTCGCGCCCATCCGGGCACCTTGGCCCGGTCGCCTCGGGTATGCAAGGATCGGCTTCGGCGGCGGGGACGCAGGCGATGGAAACCTTTCAGTTCTTGGCGGACATGCTGGGAGGCCGGACAATCGAGATCGTCGCGGCGCTGCTGGGGCTTGTCAGCGTCTCCCTCGTCGTCCGCCGCTCGATCTGGAACTATCCGTTCGGGCTGGTCATGGTCGCTCTCTACGCCTGGGTGTTCTTCGGCGAGAAGCTGTACAGCGACGCCCTGCTGCAGGTGTTCTTCTTCGTCGTGCAGATCTATGGCTGGTGGCACTGGCAGCGCCGGCTGGCGGACGACGGAAGGGTCGCCGTCGCCCGGCTGACGCCCGCCGCGCGCACCGCTTGTCTCGCGCTCTCTGCGGGCGGCGCGCTGGCCTGGGGAAGCGTGATGAGCCGCTTTACCGATGCGGCCTATCCGTTCTGGGACGGCACGGTCGCCGTCCTGAGCGTGGTGGCGCAGATCCTGCTGTCGCGGCGCTACCTGGAGAACTGGTGGTTCTGGATCGTGGTGGACGTGCTGGCGGTCGCGCTCTTCGTGGTCAAGGGCCTGATGCCGACGGCCGCGCTCTATTTCGTCTTCCTGCTGCTCGCGGTGGCCGGGCTCTCCTCCTGGCGCCGTTCTTCCAAGGTTGCGGCCGAATGAGCGGCAACGGCTTCGTTCTCGGCAAGTTCATGCCGCCGCACGCCGGGCATGTCTTCATGTGCGAGGCGGCCATGCAGCGGGTCGGGCGGTTGACGGTGCTGGTCTGCTCGACCGACTCGGAGCCGATTGCCGGGACGCTGCGGCACGGCTGGATGCGCGCGCTGCTGCCTGGGGCTCGCGTCCTCCACATGCACCGGACCATCCCGCAGGAGCCGCAGGACCATCCGGACTTCTGGGGGATCTGGCGCGATGCCGTGCGCGAGTTCCATCCTGAGCCAATTGACGAGGTTTTCGGCTCAGAGGCCTACGTCTTCCGCCTTGCCGAAGAGCTTGGCGCCAAGCCGGTGCTGATCGACCCGGAAAGTGAAGTGTTTCCGATCTCCGGCACCGCGGTCCGCGACGATCCCGCCTCCCATTGGCCTCTGATTCCGGGCGTCGTGCGGCCGTATTTCCAGAAGCGCGTCTGCCTGATGGGGGCCGAGAGCACGGGAAAGTCGACGCTGGCGGGCCTTCTTGCCCGGACGTTCGGCACTCGCTTCATGCCCGAATATGGCAGGCCATACGACGTCTATTACCGGCGGGGCGAGGGCTGGACGCAGCAGGACTTCGTCGATCTGGCGGCAACCCACCTGGCGATGCGGCGGGCACTGGCGCCCCATGCCGGCCCGCTGTTCGTGGAAGACACCGATCCACTCCAGACGGCGGTCTGGGCGCTGATGCTGCTCGGGACGATTCCCTCCGGTCTGGCTCGCCTGCTGGAGGAGATGGACCGTCCCGGCCTCTACCTGCTGATGTCGCCCGAAGTGTCGTTCGTCGACGACGGCACCCGCTACTTCGGCGACCGGGACAGCCGGTTGCTATTCCACGAGCGGTGCATCGCCCTGCTGCGCGACCTGGGCTGCCGCTTCGAGGTGGTGGGAGGCACCGACTGGGAGCGCCGCACCGCGGCGGCGCAGGCGATCTGCCGGAACGTGCTGCAGACCAACTGAGGAAGGTGCGCTCAGGGCAGGGCGCGCAGAGCGGTATAGGCGAGCGCGGCGCCCAGGGCGCCGCTCCAGACCATCAGCATCACGCCGGCGACTCCGATCGCCCGGCCCCAACGGCCCGTCATGTGGGCGGCGGTGCGGCGCCGGTAGAGCATCAGGCCGTAGCCGCCGCCAAGCAGCGCGATCAGCGCAAGCTGGAGGATGTGCAGGATCATGGCGCTAATGCACCGCGTCCGGTCCGGGCGCGTTCACCGGCGGCGCGTTCACCGGCGGCGCGTTGGCCGGGGCAGGGCCGCTGGCGTGGACGTGCCAGCACTGCTGCATGGCCGAATCGAGGCCGTCCCAGTCCTCGCAGTCCACCGGCCCGGCGCAGCGGTCCGGGTCGGCGCGCAGGTCCTTGATCTCGCGCAGCGTGTTGCCGCCCACCTTGGCCCGTCCCGAACGCGTGTCGATCACCGCCGCGGTCGGATCGTCGTCGTAGGGGATCACCGCGAACTGTCCGTGGGAGAACAGCAGCATCTGGCCGCCCTCGCAGGACACGTCGCCGTTCTGGTCCCAGGCGCCCAGGGGTCCGGCCCGGTAGGTGCCCGCCGCCGCCGCCCCGGGCAGGCTCGTCACCATGGCCATGGCGGCCATCCATACCGCGATGCGCGTCATCGCCCTCCTCCTCGTCGGCCCGCTGGACTTGCGGGCGCAAGCCTCCCTATCATGCGCCCTCGCGAGCCGGACGGGAAGGGGAGAGGCTCGGCGCGGCCCCTTCCGCCAAGACAGGAGGATCAAGTGCCGCCCAGAGACCCCAAAGCCACCACCAACCTGCGCATCATCATCGCCCTCTACAAGGCGTTCGAGGGCGGCACCCGCCAGCACATCTGGGACGGGTACGACCTGTACCTGTCGGAAGACGGCGTCTACAACCTCACCGGCTTTCCGGCCATGACCAAGAGCCAGGCGAAGGACATCCTGTTCAGCGACATCGGCGGCGACGCTCCGGTGACCAAGATCGTCCCCAAGCTGGGCATCCAGGAAGCCATCGACGACCTGGTGTTCATCGAGCACGTCGACAGCTACCGCAGCAAGGACGGCCGGGAACTGTTCAAGCTACCCGTCGCCAGCATCTTCCAGCTCAAGGGCGGCAAGGTCCGCAAGTGGACCGACTACTGCGATCCCCGGCCGCTGCTGCAGTTGTACGGCGACCGCTTCGGCGTCGCCGCCGAATGAGCCGGCCCGTCGCCCTGGTGGTCGGTGCCGGCGTCGCCACGGGCGGCGCGGTCGCCAAGCGGTTCGCCCGGGCCGGCTACACGGCCTGCGTCGCCCGCCGCAACGAGGAGAAGCTGCAGCACCTGGTGGGCGAGATCGCCGAGGCGGGCGGCACCGCCCATGCCTTCGGCGTCGATTCGACCCGCGAGGACCAGATGGCCGACATGGTCGCGCAGATCGAGCGCGACGTCGGCCCCATCGAGGTCGCGGTCTACAACGCCGCCATCGGCGCCCGCCATCCCATCGCCGAGCATCCGGCGGCCGACTACGAGCGGGTCTGGCGGGTCAACGCCTTCGGCGCCTTTCTGATGGGGCGCGAGGTGGCCAGGGTGATGGAGCCGCGGCAGAAGGGCACCATCATCTTCACCGGTGCCACGGCCGCGCTGCGCGGCCGGGCGGAGCTGGCGGCGTTTTCGGGCTCGAAGCACGCGCTCCGGGCGCTCGCACAGTCCATGGCGCGCGAGCTGTTCCCCAAGAACATCCACGTCATCCACGCGGTGATCGACGGCCCCATCGACACGCCGCTGATCCGCCGGATGATGCCCCAGGTGTTCGAGGAGCGGCCTGCCGACGGCGTGCTGGCGCCGGAGGCGATCGCCGACGCCTACTACGCGCTGCACGCCCAGCATCGCAGCGCCTGGACCCACGAACTGGAACTGCGCCCCTGGAAGGAGCCCTGGTGATGGCCAAGACCCTGGAATTCTTCTTCGACTTCATGAGCCCGCCCACCTACCTGGCGTGGACGCGGATTCCCGGCATCGTCGAGCGGACCGGCTGCGCCGTGGTCTGGCGGCCGATGCTGACGCTCGGCCTGTTCCAGCTCACCGGCAACCGGCCGCCGATGACGGTGCCCAACAAGGGCAAGTACGGCCAGGCCGACCTGCAGCGCTTCGCCCGCCGCTACGGCGTCACCCTCAACCCCAATCCGCACATGATGGAGCTGAAGATCGTGCCGGCGCTGCGCGGCGCGCTTGTCGCACAGGAGCGGGGCGAGTTCGAGGCCTATGCCAGGGCGATGTTCGAGGGCATGTGGCTGAAGGGGCTCAACGTCGGCGCCGACGACGTCTGGCCGAAGCTGCTGGAGGACGCCGGCCTCGACGCCGCGGCCTACCAGGCCGGCATCGCCCGCGACGATATCAAGGAAGGTCTCAAGGCCAACACCCAGGAAGCCGCCGACCGCGGCGCCTTCGGCGCGCCCACCTTCTTCGTCGACGGCGAGATGTTCTGGGGACAGGACCGGCTCGACTTCGTGGAAGAGGCGCTGAAGGGATAGGGTTGCCCGCCGTCTTCCACTCCTGCTCGGGTCGAGCGATTTGGCGCCGTGCGCCAAATCGTATCGAGACCCGAACCTGATCGGAGCATCTCGATACGCGGCCCCGCGGGCCGCACTCGATGCGAGCGGATCCTCTCGCCGTTGTCATCCCCGGCTCGTCCGGGGATCCGTGTCTGTGTCGGTAGCGAAAGAGACCGGAAACCCGGAGGTTTCGCCACATCGATTCCCGGTCTTGCAGGCGGATGGACGGATCCCCGGACAAGCCGGGGATGACACCGTAAGGGGGGCGTCGCGAAGGGCAGGCCGCGGTGCGGCGTCACACTCCCGCAAGGCCGTCCACGTAGATCCGTTCCCCCGTGACGTAGCTGTTGCCTTCCGAGACCAGCCAGCGGACCACGTTGGCGACGTCCCCGGGCTGGCAGACGTGGCCGAAGGGCATGGAGGCGTCGGCGGCGCGCGGGTCGTCCATGCCGCGAGCCTTCATCAGCCGCACGCCCATGTCGGTCTCCACCACGCCCGGCGCCACCACGTTGACCCGGATGTTGTGCTGCCGCTCTTCCTTGGCGACGCCGAACGCCAGCGCCTCGATGCCGGCCTTGCCGACGTTGTAGGGCGCGCCGTTGGGCATCCAGCGCCGCGTCGCCGCCGAGGAGACCATGACGATGTCGCCGCGCGGCCGGCGGCGCAGGTGGGGGATGACCTCGTGGGTGGCGTAGAAGGTGCCGAAGGTGTGGGTGCGCACCACCCGCTCGAATTCCGCCGGGTCGGTGTCCGCCACCGCGCGGCCCTTGCTGGCGATGCCGGCATTGTTCACCAGGATGTCGATCTGGCCGAAATCCGCGGCGATCTTGGCCACCATGTCGCGCACGGCCTCGTAGTCGTCGACCGAGGCCTGGTAGATTTCCGCCCGCACGCCCAGGGCGCGGACCTCCTCGAGGGTGGCGCGGGCCTCCTCCTCGTCGCGCCGGTAGTTGATGGCGACGGCGGCGCCGTCCCGCGCCAGGCCGAGCGCGATTCCCTTGCCGATTCCCCGGTTGCCGCCGGTGACGATGGCGACGCGTCCCTCCAGTGACATGGCATCCTCCCCCTGTTCGCCGGGGATCATACCAGCCTTTGGAGGGCGCGCCAGCCGCGCCGCCCTTTCTCCGCCGCCGGCGGATTGCTACCCTGCCTCGAAGGGGAGACGAAACATGATGAAATTGCTTTCCGCGGTGGCGGCGATTGCCGCCTGCCTTCTGGCAATCGGCGCCGCCACGGCGGCACCGATCGACTTCAGCGCCCGCAAGCAGGGCGACCCGTTGGAGCACCTGCCGGCCGGCGCGCGGCTGATCAGCAGCTTCGGCGAGCGGCCCGAGTTCTCGCCCGACGGGAAGAAGATCGCCTTCATCGGCAAGAGCTACGGCGACGCCTACGAATACAACCTGGCGACGGGCGCCGTGCGCAACCTCACCGCCCACGCGCCCAACTCGGGCTTCCTGCGAATCCACTACCTGCCGGACGGCAGCTACCTGCTGCTGGGGCCGCGCCGGATCGACCAGGACCGCATGGCCATGCGCATCGGCAAGATCGAGCTGTGGTACATGGACAAGGAGGCGAAGGGTGGCGTCCGGCCGCTCGACCAGATCGTCTCCGAGGGCATCGCCGTGTCGCGCCGCTCCGACCGGATCGCCTGGGCGGTGCTCCAGCCGCGGCACAGCGAGCCGGGCGAGCAGGTCGACGAGCACACCATCCTCAAGGTCGGCGACGTGGTGGTGAAGGACGGGGTGCCGGCGCTGGAGAACGTCAGGGAAATCGCCCGCCGCAGCAGCGACCAGTGCGTGCTCGAGGCGCAGGACTTCCGCGACCAGGACCGGGAGGTAGTGGCCAATTGCTACGACCTGGGCGGCCTGAAGCTCTCCCTCGGCAAGTACGGCCACATCCGCCACAACACCGTCATCGGCGTGCCCGTCGCCGGCGGGCCGGAGAAGACCTACTATGACGTGCGCGACGGCTCGTTCAGCGAGGTCGAGGGCATCGCGCCGTCGGAAGGCTGGAGCCTGGTCGACTGCGGCCCCGGCTACGGCCACGGCCTCGATATCTGCCGGCTGGAGCTGACGCCGGGCGGCGGCCGGCTCAGCCGGGTGACCCGCTTCATGGACTATGGCGACCACCGGGTGTCGAACGGCGTCGTCAGCCCCGACGGCAAGTGGATCGCCTTCCAGTTCGGCCGCGGCGGCGACGAGGCCGGCGTCGGCATGGGCATCCTGCTGATGCCGATCACCGCTTCCGGCACCGCCATCACCCAAGGCGATTGACTTGTCCGGCCGGCTTCGGGAAATTGGACTCCGCTTCAAAATTGGGGAGGGATAGCATGCGCGTCGGTGTCGTATTTCCGCAGACCGAGATCCCGCCGGATCCGGCGGCGATCCGCGACTGGGCACAGGCGGTCGAAGGCATGGGGTTCGACCACCTGATCGCCTACGACCACGTGATCGGCGCCAACACGGCCAGCCGGCCCGGCTGGAACATGCCCTACACCCATGACACGCCGTTCCACGAGCCGCTGACCCTGTTCGCCTACCTGGCCGGCGTGACCACCACGCTGGAGCTGGCGTCGGGCATCGTCATCCTGCCGCAGCGCCAGGCGGCGCTGTTCGCCAAGCAGGCTGCGAATGCCGACGTGTTCTCGGGCGGCCGCATCCGGCTCGGCTTCGGCATCGGCTGGAACCAGGTGGAGTACGAAGCGCTGGGCGTGCCGTTCGAGCGGCGCGGCGCCCGGCTCGACGAGCAGGTCGACCTGATGCGCAGGCTGTGGACCGGCAAGCCCGTCACCTATGACGGCCGTTTCCACAAGGTGACCGACGCGGGCATCAACCCGCCGCCGGTGCGTAGGTCCATCCCCGTGTGGTTCGGCGGCACCTCGGAGGCGTCCATGGACCGGGTGGCGCGCACCGGCGACGGCTGGATCCCGGTGCTGGCCGCCGACAAGGCGAAGGAAAAGGTTGCCGAGATGCGCGACCGGGTGAAGGCGGCGGGCCGCGATCCCGGCGCGGTGGGCATCGACAACATCATCTTCGTCGGCAACACCATCGGCGGTCCGGTGCGAGGCTGGGAGGACGCCGCCGCCGACCATGCCGAATGGCAGGCCGCCGGCGCCAGTCACGTCACGCTTCACACCATGGGCGCCGGGCTGAAGACCATGGACGCACACCTGGACTTCCTGCGCCGTTTCAAGGGGGCCATCGCCTGAGAAGGTCTCAACGCGCACCGCTGTAATACGCATGTCGGTTTGCGGTGCTATTCTGCTATTCTGCTGCGCTGCAGCAAACGCAGGAGACCGTCATGGACGCGAAGGCCGAGCACCCGGCGGAGGCCGTTCCCGCGCATCAACAGGCGCCGGAAACGGCGCGCCGCGACCCCAGGCCCGAGATGCAGGCCTATGGCGACGGCGCCCAGTTCGCCAGCTACGACCGCATGCTGCGCGCGCTGCTGGCCCGCGCCACCCACGGCATCTCGCCGAGCTCGGTGGGCGCCGCGGTCACCGACTGGCTGCTGCACCTGGCCATGTCGCCCGGCAAGATGACGGCGCTGGGTGCCGAGGCCGCCCGCGACGCCGCCCGGCTGTGGATGTACGCGGCGAAGTCGGCCGCCGGTAGCGACCCGGAATCGCTGGTCCGCGTGCCCGACGAGGACCGACGCTTCTGGGGCGCCGACTGGGACCTGTTCCCCTTCGACGTGCTCGAGCAGGGCTTCTACCTGGTGGAGGACTGGTGGCGCCACGCCACCGGCAGCGTGCGGGGCACCACGACCGCCCATGAGCGTCAGGCCTGGTTCCTCGTCCAGCAGCTGCTCGACATGGCGGCGCCCACCAACGTCCCGGCGCTCAACCCCGAGATCATCCGGCACACGCTGAGCGAGGGCGGCGCCAACCTCACCCGCGGGTTCGGCTACTGGCTCGACGACCTCGACCGGCTGATCAACCATCGCCCGCCCGCCGGCACCGAGGAATACCAGGTCGGCGAGAACGTGGCGGTGACGCCGGGCCGGGTGGTGTTCCGCAACGACCTGATCGAGCTGATCCAGTACGAGCCGGCGACCGCCGACGTCTACGCCGAGCCGGTGCTGATCGTGCCGGCCTGGATCATGAAGTACTACATCCTCGACCTGTCGCCCGAGAACTCCATGGTCAAGTACCTGGTCGGGCAGGGCCACACCGTCTTCATGATTTCCTGGAAGAACCCCACGGCCGCCGACCGCAACGTCGGCATCGACGACTATCGTCGCCTTGGGGTGATGGCCGCCCTCGACGCCATCTCGACCATCCTGCCCGGCCGCGACGTGCACGCCTGCGGCTACTGCCTGGGCGGGACGATCCTCTCCATTGCCGCCGCGACCATGGCCCGCGACGGCGACGACCGCCTCGCCTCGGTCACGCTGCTCGCCGCCCAGACCGACTTCACCGAGGCCGGCGAGCTGATGCTGTTCATCGACGAGTCCCAGGTCACCTT
>WGNW01000080.1 GCA_016124315.1 Alphaproteobacteria bacterium | reverse complement strand
GTCACCGGCGTCTCGGTGGGCATCGGCCTGACCAGCACCATCGGCGCCACCAGCAGCAACAGCAGCCTCACGGTACGCGGCAACAGCATCGGCGCCACCGCCACCGGCAACAGCGCCGTCAACAGCCTCACCTCGCAGTAAGGGCCCTCAGGCGCGCAGCAGCCGCCTGGCGTTGCCGGCGAGGTCGATGGGCGTGTCGGGCACGTGCACCGTCTCGGGCTGGTCCCAGCCGGCGAAGTTGGTGCCGTAGACCAGCCGGTCCGTGCCCACCCGCTCGATCAGCAGGTCGAGCGCCCGGTCGTCGTTCATGTGGATGTCGTACCAGACGCGGCGCAGCGTGGCGTCGAGGGCGCCCGGTTCGCGCAGCCAGTCGGGCACCCATTTCCGCCGGGCGATCGCCTGGCCGAGCCGGCCGTGGATGAGCGCGAGCGCGCCGCCGCCATGGCTGATGCACACGTCGAGCCCGGGATGGCGGTGCAGCACGCCGCCGAAGAGCAGGGTCGCCATGGCGACGGTCTCCTGCCCGGTGAAGCCGTACAGGATGTCGAGCTCGTAGCGCTGCATCTGCGGCGGCGCCGCCGGCCCGTCGATGCCGGCCGGCGCCGGGTGCAGGAACAGCGGCACGTCGAGCTTCACCAGCGTCTCGTAGAACGGGTCCATGCGCGGGTCGTCGAGGGTGGTCGGGAAGTCGGTGCCGATATAGGCGCCGAGCAGGCCCAGTTCGCCCACCGCCCGCTCCAGCTCGACGATCGCCGCGTCGATGTCCTGCATGGGCAGCGCCGCCGTGCCGCCCAGCCGGTCCGGATAGCGGGCCACCAGCTCGGCCATCATGTCGTTGTGGGCGCGGTTGAACGGCACCGCGTCCTCCGCCGGGATGTAGTGGAAATAGGTCAGCGGGTTGGGCGACAGCAGCTGCCAGTCGATGCCGCAGCGGTCCATGGCGGCGATCCGCAGCTCCGGGTCCATGAACGGGCTGTTGGCGTATTTCACGCCGCGCAGCCGGTAGTCGCCGATGCGGAACACGGGCGTGCCCTCCGCGTCGGCGGTAAGCTCGGGGCCGTAGGTTCCCGCCTTGCCCAGCACGCCGGGCAGCACGGCATGGGCGTGGATATCGACGGTGCGCGCGGTCGCCAGGCTCATGCGTATCCCTCCACCAGGCCGCCGTCCACCTGGACCGCGGTGCCGGTCATGTAGCTTGCCGCCGCCGAGCCGAGGAAGACGGCCAGGTTGGCGATCTCCCCGGGCTCGCCCATGCGCCCGAGCGGGATGCCCGCCTCGATGCGCGCTTCCGCCGCGGCGTCGCCCGACACCAGCTTGCGGACCCGGTCGGTGCGCGTCCAGCCGGGGCAGACCGTGTTGACCAGGATGTTGTCGCCGGCGACCTGCCGGGCGAGGGTCTTGGCCCAGCCCAGCACCGCCATGCGCACGCTGTTCGAGAGCGTCAGCCCGGGCACCGGCTGCTTGACGCCGTAGGAAGAGACGATGACGATCCGGCCCCAGCGCCGCTCGCGCATCGCCGGCAGGGCGAGGCGCGCGGCGCGGATCGCCGACATCAGGGTCATGTCGACGGCCTTCGTCCAGGCCGCGTCGTCCAGGGAATCGAACGCGCCGGGCGGCGGACCGCCCGCGTTCACCACCAGGATCTCCGGGCTGCCGAAGGCGTCGGTGGCGGCGGCGAAGATGCGCTCCAGCGCCGCCGGGTCGGTGACGTCGCCGGCGACGGCGGCGGCGCCCGGCATGGTCGCGGCCGCGGCATCGAGCGCCGCCCGGTCGCGCCCGCAGATGGTCACGTTGGCGCCCTCGCGGTGATAGGCCTGCGCCGTCGCCAGACCGATGCCGCGGGTCGACGCCATGACCAGGGCGCTGCGCCCGCCTAGTCCCAGATCCACGTGTTTTCCTCCCTAGAAGGTTGCCGCGTCATGCCTCGCCGGCCACGTCGCGGGTCAGCGGCCGTGTCGAATACTGCCCGATCCGCCAGTTCGGGATCGAGCCGCGCTCGGGCAGCGGCGTCTCGATATCCACCCGCCGCCCGCCGAGAAAGACGTGCTTCAGCCGGTCCGACTGGCCGAGCAGGGTGACGTCCCGCGACACGTCGCCGTCGACGACGATCACGTCCGCCGCCATGCCCTGCTCGATGGTGCCCACCTGGCCCTCCTTGCGCAGCGCGCGGGCGCCTTCCCGGGTGGCGCAGGAGATCGCCTCGAGCGGCGACATGCCGAAATGCTCGACGAACACCTGCAGTTCGAGCCAGTGCCATTCGCCGTAGGGCGTGATGGAGAAGCCGCTTTCCGATCCGGCCAGCATGGGCACGCCCTCCCGCCAGGCGCGGCTGAGCATCGCCGAGCTGCCGGCGATCTCCTTCTCGAAGATCTTCTGGAAGGTGGGGTTGGAGCCGATCTTGTGGCCGTGGTCGGCCAGCAGTTGCTGGAAGGTGAGCGTCGGCACGATCGGCACCTTGGCCTCGACCACCGCCTCGAGCGCCTCCTCGTCCATGAACGTGCCGTGCAGGATCATGTCGAAGCCGGCGCGCGCCGCGTCGCGGGTGCTCGACGCGTTGCGGCAGTGGCCAACCACCGGGATGCCCAGCGCGTGAGCGGTGTCCACCGCCGCCTTCAGCTCGTCCATCGACCAGACCTGGATCTCGCCGACGTCGCGCTGGCGGGGGATGAGGCCGGTGACGTGGACCTTGATCCAGTCCACCCCGCCCTTGATCTGCCGGCGCACCTCGGTGACGATCTCGTCGCGGGTGCGGGTGACCTTGGAATAGCCGAGGCGGCCCTCGTCGGGGATCAGCGGCCCGGCGGTGCCGCCCACCGAGGTGAACAGGGCGTTGCCGCCGACGGCCATGCGCGGCCCCTCGGTGATGCCCGCCTCGATGGCGTCGCGCAGGTCGACCGAGACGGAGAACACGCAGTCGGCGTCGAGAATCCCGGTGCAGCCCGAGCGCAGCACCTTGCGCGCGTTGTAGGCGGCGATGATCGCCGACAGGCCCTCGCGGCGGTGGAAGAACAGTTCGTCGGTGGAGAACGGCTCGTCGAAGGTGATGTGGCAGTGGGCATCGATCAGGCCGGGCATCACCGTCATGCCGGCGGCGTCGATCCGCTCCACGTCGTTGCGGTCGGCGGCCCAATGGAGCGCGGCGGCGCCGGTGGCGACGATGGAGTCGGCAAAGGCGACCGCTTCCCGCCTGGGTTCGGCGCCCGTTCCGTCGATGACCGAGCCGTTTTCGATCAGAAATGGCATTGGACCCTGCCTCCCCGCAGGACATGTTCACCCTAGACCTATCTTCGATGGCAGAACGGCGCAAGGGCCGTGCCCGCCCTGACGAGACTGCCCCGCGCGCGGCCTCGACGCCCGCCCTTGGCTGGCCTAGAAGATGAAGCGGCAAGACATCCACGGGGAGACAGCATGGGCACGGCCGCAGACCACCGCGCGAGGACAGCGAGATGACGGGCCGCATCGTCTTCGTCCACGGCGCGTTTCACGGCGCCTCGTGCTGGGAGGAAGTCGAGGCGGCGCTGCGGCGGCTCGGCCACGAGACCCTCGCCGTCGACCTGCCCATCGAGGAGATCGACGCCGGGCCGGACGAGTATGCGGCCGTGGTCGCCGCCGCGCTGGGCGACGGCGCGCCTGCCTGGCTGGTCGGCCATTCCATGGCGGGAACGGTGGTGACCCGTGTCGCCCTCGAACGGGAGGTCGCCGGGCTGATCCTGCTCTGCGCCGGGCTGCCGCCCACCAGCGAGGCCGAGCACGCCGAGAACCTCGCCGCCTTTTCGCCGGCCGTCGGCGAAGCGCTGCACGCCGACGCCCAGGGGATGATCCGCATCGCGCCCGAAGACGCCCTGCGCGTGTTCTACCACGACGTGCCGCGCGAACTCGCCGACCGCGAGGCGGCGCGGTTGCGGCCGCAATGGGCGGGCGGCATCAGCACCAGTTACGCCCCCATCGCGCGCCTGCCCGACGTGCCTACCCACGTGCTGCTCGCCCGCGACGACCGCATCCTGCCCTTCGAGTTCTCCGCCGATCTCGCGCGGCGGCGCTTCGGCGTCGAGCCCGTGGCGCTGGAGGGCGGCCACTCGCCCTTCCTGTCTCAGCCCGAGGCCCTGGCGCGCCTGATCGACGCCCTCGTCGCCGGAGAGGCGCCGACCTCGTAGGGCGCCTCATCGCTGCCGCCCGGCGCGGCGGAGATGGCCGTTGGCGCGGCGCGCGGGAGTGGCCTATGCTCTGCCGACCATTTGGTCAAAACGGGGAGCGACCATGAAGATCGAACCGCTGAAGGGCTGGCACCGCTACACCGAGTTCATGAACCAGCAGAAGGACCCGCGCGGCCGGGCGATGCTCGACAACGTGCGCCATCACCTGAAATACGAATGCCTGGGCGACCCGGAAATCTTCAACACCATGGTGCCGGAACCCGACTACCGCTTCTACGCCGGCTACGGCAACGCCCGGCTGCAGGGCATGGAGGCGGTGCAGAAGTTCTACCACGACATCTGGAACACGCGCAGCAGCCTGGTCGAGCTGCACATCCACCGCTGCGCCACCGCCGACTGGGGCATCGCCTGCGACGGCGAATGGTACCAGCAGGTGCCGGGCGAGACGCTGATCGCCCAGGGCCAGCAGGTCGACGACCCCAAGGCCTGGTACCTGTCCCACGCACACCTGTCCTGGTTCTTCCCCTATGAGGAAGTCGACGGGCGGATGCTGCTGGTGGGCGAGATCTGCTATGTCGACGAGGCCGGCAGCACCCTGCGCAAGCTCGATCCCGCCGACGTGCTCAGCCTCGAGGAGGCCAAGGAAGCCTGGGCCGACGTCTAGGCGGCGGACGGCATGAAACAGGCCATCGTGACGGGCGCCGCCGGCGGCATCGGCAAGGCGATCGCCGAGCTGGCGGCGGCGCGCGGCTACCGCGTCGGCGTCCTCGACCTTGACCCCGAGGCCGTCGGACAGGCGGCCGCCTCGCTCGACGGCGCCGTGCCGCTGCCCGCCGACGTATCCGACGAGGCCTCGGTCGAGGCCGCCCTGGAGCGCTTCGGCGAAACGCCGGACCTGCTGGTGAACTGCGCCGGCATCCTGCGCGTCGGCCCGCTGGCCGAGCTGTCGGCGGACGATTTCCGGGCGGTCGTCAACGTCAACCTGACCGGCGCCTTCATCGCCGGCCGCGCCGCGGCGACGCGCATGATGCGGCGGGGTTCGGGCTGCATCGTCAACGTCACGTCGGTGGTGGGGATCGACCCGTCGCCCGGCAGCGGCGCCTATGGCGCGGCCAAGGCCGGTCTCGCCAATCTCACCAGGCTGATGACCCTGGAATGGGGACCGGCCGGCATCCGCGTCAACGCGGTCGCCCCCGGCTTCATCGACGCGGGCATGTCGGCACCGTTCTACGCCGACCCGGCGGTCCGCGCCCTGCGCGGCGGCGGCGTACCGCTGCGCCGGCTGGGCACGGCCGAGGACGTGGCCCGGACCGTGCTGTTCCTCGCCTCGGACGAGGCGTCCTACATCTCGGGCGAGGAGATCGTCGTCGACGGCGGCGTCATCCACAGCGTGCTGGCGCAGCTGCCCCGCAAGGCGCCGGAGGGCTGAGCGAAGACCGTGACCCGGAACCTGATCATCACCGGCGGCATCTTCCACCCCTTCGAGGACACCTCGGCGGCGCTGAGCGCGCAGCTCTCGCCGCTCGGCGTCGTGTCGACCGTCTCCTCCGACATCGAGGAGGCGCTGGCCGAGCTGGACCGCTACGATCTGCTGACCGTCAACTGCCTGCGCTGGCGGATGATCCAGGCGGAGCGGCACGCCCCCTACCGGGACGAATGGGCCATGGAACTGTCGGCGTCCGCCCGCGACGCGGTTTCCCGCTTCGTCCGGGAAGGCGGCGCGCTGCTGGGGCTGCACACGGCGGGCCTCTGCTTCGACACCTGGCCGGAATGGCAGACACTGCTGGGCGCGACCTGGGACTGGGACCGCTCCTACCACCCGCCCCTCGGCGACGTCGAGGTCGAGGTCAGGACCGACGCCCACCCCATCGTCGCCGGCCTCGCCGACTTCGACACCCAAGACGAGGTGTTCCACCACCTGACGTCGGCCGACGATGCCGAAAGCCTGCTGTTCGCCGAGCTGGACGACGGCCGCCAGCCGCTGCTCTGGGCGCGCCAGGTGGGCAAGGGCCGGGCCGTCTACGACGCGCTGGGGCATTCGCCCCGCTCCATCGAGCATCCGGTGCATGCCCGGATCCTGCGGCGCGCCGCGCTCTGGGCGCTCGGCCGCCCCGACGCCGAGGTCGCGGCGGCCTGATGCGCGATCTGCCGGGCATGTCGATCCTGATCACCGGCGGCGGCTCGGGCATCGGCGCGGGCGCGGCCGGCTGGTTCGCGGCGCGCGGCGCGCGGGTCACCATCTGCGGCCGGCGGGCCGACAAGCTGGCCGACGTGGCCGGGGAGATCGGCGCAAACTGCCGCGCCGTCGCCGCAGACATCACCGACGCGGACGACCGGGCGCGGCTGATCGCCGCTGCCGTCGAGCATGGCGGCGGGCTCGATGCCCTGGTCAACAATGCCGGCAACATGCTGCGCGCGCCCATCGAGCAGCTCGACGAGCAGGCGCTCATCGACGTGTTCCACAGCAACGTGGTGGCCGGCATGCTGCTGACCGGCCTCGCCGTGCCGCACCTGGAGCAGACCGGCGGCGCGGTGATCTTCATGGGTTCGGTCCACACCCGCCGCGCCTTTCCCGGCGCCTCGGCCTATGCCGCCACCAAGGGCGCCGTAGAGGCGCTGACCAGGGTGCTCGCCGCCGAGCTGGGCGGTCGCGGCATCCGGGTGAACTGCGTGATCGCCGGCGCCGTGCTGCCCGAGCTCAACCAGCGGGCCGGGCTGATGGACGACGCCGCGGCCGCGGCCCGCCTCAAGGCCATGGCCGCCTCCCACGTGCTGGGGCGGATCGGCACCGCCGAGGAGGTCGCCGAGGCGATGGACTATCTGATCCGCGGCGCGTGGACCACCGGCGCCGTGCTCGAGGTGGATGGCGGCCTCGGGCTGGGCCTCACCAGGGATTAAGCGGCTTCGGCCTTCGCCTCCTCGCAGAGCTTGGCAATCCATTTGTGGAAGTGCTGCAGGGTCGGCTCGTTGCGGCCGAACAGGAAGGCCTGGTTGCCCTTGGAGGCGAGCCCGGCCTGGATCTTGAAGCCCAGGTCGTAGTCCTCGTCGCGCACGGCGATCAGCCCCATGCGGGAGAAGACCTCGGCCGCCTCGATCTCCGCCTCGGTTTCCGGCTTCTTGTGCACCAGCACGTTCTGGATGGTGACGGTGTGCTCCAGGTCCTTGCCCGGGAAGACCATGGAGGCGAGGCAGAAGCCGCCGATCACCCCGGACAGCGACAGGTTGGGAAAGCCCGAATGGATCAGCCGGATGTGATCGTCGGGCACCCACTCGTCCTCCGGGATGTCCGCCAGCTGGCCGAGGTTCTTGCGGCCGAACACGAAGCGCTGGTGCGGTCCGTAGGTGTCGTGCGCCATCAGGTTGGCGATGGTGTTCTTGCCGACGGTCTCGGGGTGCACGGCCTCCTGGTGATAGCCTTCCAGGTAGCCGTCCCAGGTGACCTTCCAACCCGGGCCCTCGAACGCCCGCTGGTCGTACAGGTACCAGTTGCCGAGGTCGAGGGTGTCCACCTCCTTGTCGAAGCCGTGCAGCCACTGCCGGATGTCCGGGCGCAGGCCCGGCGTCAGCGTCACCCAGATCAGGCCGCTGACCTCGTCGCACGAGAGCTCAGTGAGGCCCAGATCGGCCCGGTCCACGTCGCCGAACGTCGAGGCGCCGAACATGCCGGTCAGCCGGCCGCGGTCGTCGTAGACCCAGGCGTGATAGGGGCAGCTGAACTTGCGGCTGCGGGCGAGGCCGTGGCCGTTCTCGCAGACCGGCGCGCCGCGGTGGCGGCAGGTGTTGATGAAGGCGCGCACCCGCATGTCCTTGCCGCGCACCATCAGCACGGGCACGTCGAGCACCGTCATGGCGCGCCACGAGCCGGGCTCGGGGAACTCGATGCTGAGCGCCAGCGCCAGCGGATGCCGCTTGAACACCTGGTCCACCTCGGCCCGGTAGCGGTCCGGATCGAGATAGGCATCCACCGGCATCGCCATCACGTCGGGCGCGGAATCGGTAGTGCCCGCCTGGTAGTGGCGCAGCAGCCGGCGCGCCAGGTCCATCTTCCGCTGGTCTTGCTGCGGCATCCGGTGTCTCCCCAACCTGTGGATCCGGTCGGGAGTCTAAGCGATCGGGCGGCCGGAAACCAAGGTGCAAACGGGCTGGCGCCCCGGCGGGCGCGGAGGAAGGCTACTCCGCTTCCGGCAGGGCCTCGATAACCGCCGGCCGCAGCGTCATGAGCGCCGCGCCCGCCGCCGCCCAGAGCAGCACTGCGTAGGGCAGCAGGTTGTAGGGAAAGGGCGGCAGGGGCACGAGGCTGTTGCCCAGTGGCCAGAGCAGCAGGACCACGCCGGCGGCGCCCGACCAGCGCAGCGAGGCGCCCGGCGCCGGCCGGACGCTGCCCGCCGCCACGCCGAGATAGACCACGATCAGCGCCAGGGTGCCGAGCGTGCCGGCATAGCCGTAGTAGTTGGCCACACCCACCTGGGGCGCGATCACCAGCAGGGCGGCCAGCGCCAGGACGCCGCAGGCGGCGACCGCCCAGGCCGGCGTGCCGTGCACCGGATGGACCGTGCCGACGGCGGGCCAGCCGCCGCCCCTTCCCAGGGCGAACAGCATGCGCGCCGCCGCCGAGAGCGCGCCCAGGGTGCAGGCGAAGGCGCTCAAGGCCGCGGCCAGGTCGATCGCCGTCGCCACCCCGGCGGAGGCGAAGCGCAGCGACAGGTCGTTGAGCGGCGCGTCGGAGGCCGCCAGCGCGCCGACCCGGTCGAGGCCGAAGCCGACCACCTGGGTGTAGGACACCAGCACGTAGAAGACGCCGGCCACCAGCACCGTCCCCAGTACGGCGCGCGGGATGTCACGGTAGGGCGAGCGCATCTCCTCGCCCAGCGTCGTCGCCCCCTCGAAGCCGGCGAAGGACAGCACGGTGTAGACGATGCCAAAGCCGACCCCGGCCCAGCCGCCTGCCGCCGCATCCGGGCGGAAAGGCGCGAGGCTCAGTCCCCCCGCCGCGCCGACCCGGTAGAGGATCAGGGCCGACAACGCCAGCAGCGCGCACACCGAGACCAGTTCCAGGACGAGCATCAGCCTGCCGGCCAGCCGCATGTCCCGGTAGGCGAAGGCGACCGCCAGCACCACGGAGGCGGCGCTGACCGGCAGCCAGATCCACCGCGTGCCGATCCCGTGATTGGCCAGCGCCGCCTGCAGGAAATTGCCCGTCAGGCCGGCCGTCGCGGTGGCGAAGCACAGGTAGGTGAGCAGCAGCAGCCAGCCGGCCAGGAAGCCGGCGCGCGGCCCGAAGCTCGCGCGCAGATAGGCGTAGGCCGAGCCGGCATGGGCGGTGCGGCGGGCGAAGGAGACGAAGGCGAGGCCGACGACGGCCACCACCGCGGTGCCGACGGCGAAGGCGAGCGGCGCGGCGCGGCCCGCTGCCTGCGCCGCCAGGGTCACGTTGAACGCCATCGCCATGGTCGGCGCGATGACGCTCAGCGAGAGCGCGACCCCCTCGAACAGCCCGAGCCTGCGCGTCAGCCGCACGTCCCCTCCATCGTCGCCGCCTCGCCGACGGGCGAGACCCTATTTGATCTCGACCATCACCTCGCGGTAACGGCCGGGGCCGATGTTCCTCGCCTCGTGGGTCGCGGGCGTCGCGAGGCCGCCGGCGGCGGTGGCGACGCCGTCCCGGACCTTGAAGTGATGGGTCTCGCCGTCGCTCAGCTTCACCTCCGCCAGCCGGTTGCCGCCGCCGTCCAGCGCCAGGAGGGTCGAGCCCTCGATCACATGGATGATGTAGTCGTGCTCGTGGGTATGCGCGCCGGTGGTCTCGCCGGGCTCGAGCAGCAGTTCCCAGACGATCACCTCGTCGTTCTCCAACAGCTTGCGCGTCGCGACGTCCGCCATGCCTTCCTCCCGCGTGTGCGTCAGCCCTTGCGCAGCGCGCCGATGACGTCTTCCGGTTCGAGCCGCCGCGTATAGTCGGGGTCCACATAGGCGTAGATCACCCGGCGGTCGGCACCGACCACGTAGGTGGCCGGGATCGGCAGGGTCATGCTGTCGTCGCCGTTGGCCTTGGCCAGATCCAGCCCGAACTTCCGGTAGAGCTCCTGCAGCGCCGGCGGCAGGGCGAACACCAGCCCGAAGGCCTCGGCGACGCGGTTGCCCAGGTCGCTCAGCACGTCGAAGCTGATGGCGTTCTTCTCTGCGGTGCTCATGGTGTTGTCCGGCAGCTGCGGCGAGACCGCCAGCAGCCGGGCGCCCAGGTCGGTGATCTGCGGCAGCTTCTCCTGCAGCGCCCGCATCTCCAGATTGCAGTACGGACACCAGCCGCCGCGGTAGAAGCTGATCACCACCGGTCCCTGCGCCACCAGGTCGGCGAAGCGCACCGTCTCGCCCCGCTGGTTGGGCAGCTCGAAATCGGGCACCATGTCGCCCGCCTTGAGCGCCTGCCCGGCGATGCCGGAGGCGATCAGGTCCCGAGTCGCCCCCTCCATCACGGCGCGCCGTTCCTCGGGCAGCGCCGCGGCCTGGGCGCGAAGTTCCTGAAGCTTCTGGTCAAGGCTCATGTCCGTCTCCCTCGCACGGCGGTCCCGCAAGCAGCGGCCGCTTCCCGGCCTGTCACGGTATCGGGCGACGGCCGGCCTGTCGATACGAACAGTCGGGGCCCTTCGCCCGGTCCCGCTTCACCTGTCGGTCTTCGCAGGGTTACACTGGCGGTGGGACGGGTAGATTGTCGGCCGGATCGGGGCGGCTCGCTCCGGCGACCGGCACATCGGGGGAGAACCGCATGTCTGTCATCAACCGCATGGAAAATCCCGTACGGCCGAAGGACCTGGGCGAGGCGGCCCTGGCGGACGCCGAGGTCCTGGAATGCCCGTATCCGACCTACGAGCTGCTGCGGGAGCAGGCGCCGGTGTGGCTGGACCCGCTGACGGGCATGTACAACATCACCCGCTACGAGGACCTGCGGCAGATCCTGCGCGACACCGAGACGTTCTCCAACTGGCGCTCCAGCAACGACTACGAGAACCTGACCGGCCTGCCGCGCATGGCCTATGAGCGGTTCAGGGAGAAGGGCTGGGTGCCGGGCGTGTCGCTGGCGGGCCGCGACGATCCCGAGCACAAGCAGATGCGCGCCATGTTCGACAAGGCGTTCACCGCCAGCCGCATCCGCGAGATGGACCCGTTCGTGGAGGAACTGGCGTACAAGCTGCTGGACGATTTCATCGACGACGGCCACTGCGAGTTCGTGCGCCAGTTCGCCGCGCCGCTGCCGCTGATCATCATCTGCCGCCAGATGGGCGCCCGCGACGAGGACATCTGGCGCATCAAGGAATGGACCGACGCCTGGATCCGGGGCCGCGGCTTCGGCCTGACCGAGGAACAGGTGATCTGGGCCACCGACAAGGAGATCGAGGCCCAGCACTATTTCCAGCCGATCTTCGAGCGGCTGCGCAGGGAGCCGGACGGCACCCTGCTGTCGGAGCTGGTCAACACGGTCATCCCCGAATGGGGCCGCACCCTGACCGACGAGGAACTGCACGCCGAGATGATGCAGGACACCTTCGTCGGCGGCTCGGAGACCACCACCAACGCCATGACCGGCGGGCTGATGCTGCTCGGCATGAACAAGCCGGTCTGGGAGAAGCTGAAGAGCGACCCCGACAAGTACCTGAGGACCTTCTGCGAGGAGGCGGTGCGGCTGGAGAGCCCGGTGCAGGGCCTCACCCGGCTGGTCACCAGGGACGTGGAACTGCACGGCGTCAGGATCCCCAAGGGATCGGAGATCGTCGTCCGCTTCGCCGCGGCCAACCGCGACCCGGAGAAGTTCGAGTGCCCGCACGAGATCGACCTTGAGCGCAAGAACGCCGGCGCGCACCTGTCTTTCAGCTCCGGCACCCACCACTGCCTGGGCGCGCCGCTCGCCCGCCGCGAGCTCTACTGGGGCTTCAAGGCGTTCATCGACCGGATCGAGGATTTCCGCCTGGCGCCGGGCAGGAACGACTTCCGCCACCACCCCAACTACGCGCTGCGCATCAAACAGAAACTCTACATCGAGTTCACGCCCAAGCGCCGCTGACGCGCCCGCCTATCTCCGCGGCGTGAACTCCAGCTCCAGCCGCTTCATCCGGCGCAGGAACAGATTCGGCTCGTAGTCGTAGCCGTCCTGCCCGGGGGTGAGCCAGAAGTCCTCGAAGCGCTCCACCACCGTGTGGAAGCACCAGTAGAGCTCCCGCCGGGCGAGCGCCGCGCCCAGGCAGTGGTGCACGCCCGAGCTGAAGGCGAGATGGGCGCCGGCGTTCCTGCGCTCCATGTCGAACCTCTCGGGCTCCGGGAAACGGGCCGGGTCGCGGTTGGCGGCGGCGTACTGCACGCCGATGGTCGAGCCGGCCGGGATGGCGACGCCCGCCAGTTCCACGTCGCGGGCGGCGAAGCGGGTGAGACCCTGCACCGGGCTTTCGAGCCGCAGCATCTCCTCGACGAAGCCCTTGAGGTATTTGTCCGGGTCGCGCTTGAGCTTCTCCCACACGTCCCGGTTCTCCAGCAGGATGCGGATGCCGCCGGCGAAGGAGTTGGAGGTGGTCTCGCCGCCGCCAACGAAGGTGTCGCCCATCAAATGGGCGTGGATCTCGTTGTCGGTCAGGGTGCGCCCCCAGCCCGGCACCTCCATGTTGACCAGGTCGCTGAAGAAGGTGCCGTCCGGGTTGCCGCGCAGCTTCTCGATGAACGGCTGGAAGAAGTGCTGCGCCTCGATCTGCAGCGCCACGGTGCGCATCTCCTCCTCGGGCGAGAGCATCAGGCCCAGCCGGCTCACCCAGGCGTCGGTCCAGCGGCGGATCATGGCGAGGTCCTCGCGCTTCGCGCCCATCTGGATAGCGAACACCATCATCGGCAGGGGAATGGCCACCTGGCTCACCCACTCCACCCGGCCCTCGTCGATGAAGCCGTCGAACAGCTCGTTGAGGACGCCCCGGATCACCGGGTCGAACTCGCGCATCCGGCCAGCGCGGAAGGTGTTGTCGAAGATCGACCGGACCGCGCTGTGGTCCGGCTCGTCGTACTGGCCGACCGACTTGCCGGGCACCCAGCCCTTCTCCTCGAACTCCCTGACGATGGCCTGCTGGTGCAGCGACTTGATCTGGTCGCGGGCGTCGTCGCGGCGCGAGGCGATGAAGGTGTCCGGGTCCATCAGCACCTGGCGCACCAGGTCGTAGCGGGTGACCACGTAGATGCCGGTGACCGGGTCCCGGTAGACCGGCGCCTCGTCCCGCAGCCGGTCGTAGAGCGCGTAGGGGCACTGCTGGACGCCGGCGTCGAACAGGGTGTCGTCGCGCGGCGCGGGCCGCGTCTCGGCTTGGTCGGTCATGCTGATCTCCCGTTGTCGGTTGCGGCGGGCGCGGCCGCGCGTATGGCATCCCTCGCGGCGACGATCCTGTCGAGCGCCGCCTCGAACCCGTCCGGGCCGGCGCAGCACCCGAGAACGCCCAGCGTCACGTCGGTGCAGCCCATCCGCGCGAGACGGGGCAGCGCCTCCAGTGTGGCGTCGATGTCCGGCCTCCCGTCCACGACCGCCATGTCGGGCGTGACCTGCAGGCGGAACCGCGCCGGATCGCGACCCAGCTCGGCCATGCGCCGGCGGATGCGCCCGGCCGCCTCGGCCACCACATCCTCCGGGAAGCCGAGCGGCGCCCAGCCGTCGGCATGGCGGGCCATGCGGTCGACGTTGCGGTCGGAGGGGCCGATGCCGAACAGCACGGGAATGCCTCCCTCCTGCGCCGGGAACGGTCGCGAGTAGGCGTCCTCGAAGGCGACCGTCCGGCCCCGATAGGCAGCGGGCGCGCCGCTCCACAGGGCCCGGCACGCCTCCACGGTCTCGATCATCCGGGCATAGCGGCCTTCCCAGGGCAGGCCTTCGAAATCGTATTCCGCCTTCTGCCATCCGGTGCCGACGGCCAGTTCGAGCCTGCCGCCCGACAGCACGTCGAGGGTGGCGGCCTGCTTGGCGATCAGCACGGCGGGCCGCAGCGGCGCCAGCAGCACGCCGGTGGCGATCCGGATCCGGTGCGTCCGGGCGGCGATGGTGCTGAGCAACACCATCGGTTCGTAGAAGCCGGTGTTCTCGGTGAAGATCCCGGGCATGTAGGGATAGGCCGAATGGTCGGTGCCCATCACCACGTGGTCGGGCACGCTGACCGCGTCGATGCCCTTGCGCTCGGCCACGTCCACCAGGTCCAGCACCGGCAGGATGTCGTCGCCGAACCAGCTTTCGGCGCGGAACAGCGAGAGAGTGACGTCCATGGCCGTGTCTCTCTCTAGGGCCAGTCGCCGGTCTCGGGATCGGGCCACCAGGGCTCGCGGCGGCACAGGTAGCGGCCGACGTAAAAGCGCTCGCGCTCGCTCAGGTCCGGGCCGAGGTCCTGCTGGAGCGTCGGTCCCAGATCGTTGGAGCCCTGGATCGGATCGAGCCATTCCAGGTCGACCTCCTCCAGGATCTCGTCCCACTCCGGCGCCTCGTGATAGGCCGCGGTCTGGTGGGCGATGAAGCCGGCGAAATCCCGGAAGCCGAGGATCGCGTAGTAGCGGCCCTTCTCGCGGCCGCGGTAGTGCTCGTAGCGCAGCACGTCCGGCTCGCTCGCCCAGGTCTCGCGCCAAAGGCCCTTCTGGATCGCCTCGAACTCGGCTTCCTTGCCGTCCCTGATCTTCAGATGCGCCAGCAATACGGCCATGCCGCCTCCCCTTCTGACTGCTTGTCTCCCCGGTAGCGTGGTCTACTGTGCCATGCTGCCGTTCGGCCGCAATCGCACTTTTTGGCGATGCCCGGCGGCGTCCGCCAAGCCGAGGACCGCATCCGATGCCCAGTTCCCTCGACCAGATCGTCCGGCTGATGTGGCGCGCGCCCGACCTCGACGCGGGGCTGAATCTGCTCCGCGACACGGCCGCGGCGGTGGGCATGGACCTGCCGGCGGTGATCGACGACGTCGCCGGCAACACGCCCTCGCGCGACGCCGAGGGCCGGGCGATCAACGAACGCCTGGGCTGGCCGGCCTGGATGATCAAGGGCTGGTACGGCCGCGCCTATACGCGGCAGCACCCGATCTACCTGCGCTGCCGCTTCGAGACCATGCCGTTCGCCATCGTCAACGCCGCCATGTGGGGCGCGCCCGACACGCTGACCGCCGCCCAGCAGCACATGAGGCGGGACATGGAGGCGGTAGGCCTCTACGGCTCCATCGTCGTCCCTGTCCACCTCTCCCACAGCCGGGTCGGCGCGATCAACTGGGCCACGACCCGCCCGCGCGACCTGAACGCCATCCTGGCGGAGGCCGGCCATCTGCTGTTCGCGACGGCGCACGGCTTCATGCGGCTGCTCCAGCCGGCATCCCGCCCCCGGATCGAGGCAGGCGACCTGTCGCACCTGACGGACCGCCAGATCGACTGCCTCTACTGGCTGGCGGCCGGCAAGACCATCGCCGAGACGGCAATCATCCTCGACATTTCCGGCCACACCGTCCGCGAGCACCTGCGGGCGGTGACCGCCAGGCTCGGCGCTTCGAACACCACCCACGCCGTGGCGCTCGCCTGCCAGTTCGGCCTCCTGGGGCCGTTACGATAGGAAGCGCGGCATCTTACCCCCGAGATTTTCCGCGTCGCGCCGAGTGGCGCTTGTGGACATCCGCCAGTTAGTATATGGACATATATAAACTTAAGGGATGCAAGCATGGACCTGGGGATTCGCGGCCGCAAGGCGATCGTGAACGGCGGCAGCGCCGGCATGGGCCGGGCGAGCGCATTGGCGCTGGCGCGGGAAGGCGTGGAACTGGTGGTCTCGGCGCGCGGCGGGGAGCGCCTGGTCCGCGCCTGCCGCGAGATCGCCGGGGAGACCGGCACAGCGGTGACGCCCGTCGCCGCCGACCACAGCACGGCGGACGGGATGGCCCGCATCCTCGACGCCTGCCCCGATCCGGACATCCTGGTCGGCACCTGCTCGCCGCCGCGCATCGAGGGCGAGCTCTCGGCAGTGACCCGCCAGCAGTGGATCGACACGCTCGGCATCTCCCTGCTCGGTCCCATCGACTTCATGCAGGCGGTGATGGGCGGCATGGCGGAGCGCGGCTGGGGCCGGATCGTCAACATCGCCACCGTGGCGGCGAAGTTTCCCACCGAGCCGCGGGTCATCTCGGGCGCGCCCCGGGCGGCGCTGGCCAACTACACCGTCGGCATCGCCAAGAAGGCCGCGCGGCGCGGCGTCGTCATCAACAACGTGCTGCCCGGCATGGTGCGCACCGACAGCGCCCTCGAGCGCTACGGCGCCATCGGCAAGGCGGAAGGCACCTCGGCGGACGAGGAGATCGCCAAGGCGGCCCGCAAGCTGCGCATCCCCGTGGGCGGCTTCGGCGACCCGGACCAGGTGGGCGCGCTGGTGGCCTTCCTGTGCAGCGCCCATGCCGGTTACCTGGTGGGCCAGAACATCGTGGTGGACGGTGGCCTGACCACGGCGACCTTCTGACACGAGCGCGCAGCACCTCCCCGTCACCCGAAGAACGAGCACACGCCATGGACTTCAGTTTCTCACACGAGCAGGAGCAGTTCCGCGACAGCCTCGCCCGCTTCCTGCGCGACAAGTCGCCCACGTCGGCGGTCCGCAAGCTGATGGCGACCGACCGGGGATACGACCCGGCGGTCTGGCGCCAGCTGTGCGACGACCTGGGCGTGGCCGGCCTGCACCTGCCCGAGGACGTGGGCGGCAGCGGCTACGGCCCGGTGGAGCTGGGCATCGCCCTGGAGGAGCAGGGCCGCGCGCTGCTCTGCGCACCCTATCTGGCGAGCGCCGTCATGGCCGGCTACGCGGTCCTGCTCGGTGGGACCGAGGCACAGCGGGCCGAGCTGCTGCCGGGGATCGCCGGCGGCACGACCATCGCAACCCTCGCGGTGACCGAATCCGAGGGCCTCTGGCGGGCCGGGGACGTCCGGCTTGCCGCGACCGCATCCGGCGACGGGTTCCGCCTGAACGGCCGGAAGCGCTTCGTGGTCGACGGCCAGAACGCCGACCTGCTGGTGGTCGCCGGCCGGACCGGCAAGGGCGTCTCGCTGTTCGCGGTCGATGCCGCGGCCGAGGGCGTCAGCCGGCGCGCCGTGCCGCCCATGGACCCGACCCGCAAGCTGGCCGAGATCGTCTTCGACGACGCGCCCAGCCGCCTGCTGGGCGCGGAGGGCGAGGCGCCGCTGGAGGCGATCCTCGACGCCGTACTCGTCGCGTTCGCCCACGAGATGATCGGCGGCGCGCAGGCGCTGCTCGATTCGGCCGTGGCCTACGCCAAGCTGCGGGTGCAGTTCGGTCGCCCCATCGGCTCGTTCCAGGCCATCAAGCACCGCTGCGCCGACCTGCTTGTGCAGGTGGAACTGGCAAAGGCGGCCGTCTACCAGGCGGCCCAGCTGCTGGCGGACGGCGAGGACGCGACGGTCGCCGCCAGCCAAGCGAAGGCCGTGGCCGCCGAGGCCTACATGCACGCCGCCCGCGAATGCATCCAGTTCCACGGCGGCATCGGCTTCACCTGGGAGAACGACACCCACCTCTGGTTCAAGCGGGCGAAGAGCTCGGAAGTGTTCCTCGGCGCGCCGCGGGAGCACCGCGAGCGCATGCTGCAGGCGATGGGAGTGTGACCATGGACGCCAACCTGGAAGAAATCCGCGCCGAGATCCGCGCCTGGCTTGCCGAGAACTGGCGTCCGGAGCGGTCGCTGGTCGAATGGCGCAACCTGCTCGTCGACGCCGGCTGGGCCGCGCCCGACTGGCCGGCCGACTATTACGGCCGCGACCTGCCGCCCTCGGCGGTGGCCGTCGTCAACGAGGAGCTGGCCGCCGCCGGCGCCATCGGCGCGGCCAAGGCCGGCGTGCGCAACCTGGCGGCGGCGACCCTGCTGGAGCACGGCACCGACGCGCAGAAGCGGCGCTACCTGCGCGGCGTGCTGACCGGCGAGGAAGCCTGGTGCCAGCTGTTCAGCGAGCCGGGCAGCGGCTCGGACCTGGCGGGCGCCACCACGCGGGCGGTCCGGCAGGGCAACCAGTGGGTGATCAACGGCCAGAAGGTCTGGAACACCAGTGCCCACCACGCCGATTTCGGCCTGCTGCTGGCCCGCACCGACTGGGACCAGCCGAAGCACAAGGGACTGACCTACTTCGTCATCGACATGCGCCAGCCCGGCGTGGAGGTGCGACAGCTCCGCCAGATGAACGGCCACGCCTCGTTCAACGAGGTATTCATGACCGACGCCGTCGTCCACCCCGAAGACATGGTGGGCAAGGAAGGCGGCGGCTGGCAGGTGGCGATGACCACCCTGGCCCACGAGCGCAGCGGCTTCGCCCGCTCGCGGGAATCCGTCGAGGACGGCGGCCGGCCGGGCCGCATCTACGACGAATACCGCGAGGAGGTGGCCGTCGCCAACGAGCCCTATGTCTGGTACCCGCAGCGCGCCGGCCGAGTCGACCTGGTGATCGAGCGGGCGAAACAGACGGGCGCCATCGACGACTCGGTGATCCGGCAGGACATCGCCCGGCTGCTGGCGCTGCACCAGTCGGCCCAGTGGTACGCCCGGCGCACTGCGGAGGCCCGCAAGGCCGGCCGGACGACGGGCGCGGAAGGCTCCGTCAGCAAGCTCGCCGCCAGCCACGTCGCCCGCCTCGCCTCCGACGTCCACACCGCGATCACCGGCATCGAGGCCATGCTGACCGGACCGGAAAGCCCGCTCGACGGCGTCATCGCCGAGATCCTGGTCTCGGTGCCCGCCGTCTCCATCGCCGGCGGCACCGACGAGATCCAGCGCAACATCGTTTCCGAACGGCTACTCGACATGCCCAAGGAGCCCCGCTTCGACACTGGCCCGTTCCGCGACGTGAAGCGCAACTAGTCCGGCGCGCCGGCCCGCCGATTGACATGGTATGCATGTGTACTATACGCAGGAATCCGCCGCTTCAGGGGAGGCGGCGGAGGGCCTGCCCGGTCATCACTCAAGATATCGGGCGGCCCTGACCGGTGAGGAGTGACGCCCGTGGAGGCGCCTGTCTCGGCCCAGCAGCTACGTACCCGCGCCCGCATCGCCGCGCACGCCTTGTGGGATTCCCTGATCCGTCCGGAGGCACTGCGCCCGGATGAGGTTCCCTGGCATGCCGAGGCCATCGGCCCGGCGTGGATCACCGCCGTCCTCGGCAGGGGTGTCCCCGGCGCGAGGGCCGAGGCGGTCACCGTGTCGGGCGGCGACCAGGGATCCAGCCTCCGGCGCGCCGTCGCCATCCAGTGGAACGCGGCGGGCACGACGGCC
>WGNW01000106.1 GCA_016124315.1 Alphaproteobacteria bacterium | reverse complement strand
TGGGCATGCACATGCCGAGCCCGATGGCGAACACGTTGGGCGGCAGGTGGTATTTGGATTCCTCCTGCTCGAAGATCACCCGCTGCATGGGCGTGCCGCCCATGCCGCCCACGTCGCGGGGCCAGGTGATGGCGGCGTAGCCGGCGGCCGCCTTCTTCGCCTGCCACGACTTGGCCATCCGCAGCGTCTCGGCCTCGCCCAGCCCTTCCGGCAGCGGCTTGGTGTACTCCGCGGCGTTCTCCGCCAGCCAGGCGCGGGCCTCGGCGCGGAATGCGGCTTCTTCGGGCGAGTCGTCGAAATTCATCAGGCGGCTTCCTTGAGGGGGCGAAGGTGGATGGGCAGGCCGTCCTTGGGCTTGGGGATCGGCATGACCTGGAACTCGGCCTGGTAGCCGTCGTCCAGGTGGAAGCGGTAGTTGCGCAGCAGCTGGTACATGAACACCTTGGCCTGCATGTAGGCGAAGTGCAGGCCGATGCACATGTGGGCGCCGCCGCCGAACGGCACCCAGGCGAAGCGGTGGACACGGTCCTCGGCGCGCTGGTCCGAGAACCGGTCGGGCTCGAAGCGGTCGGGGTTGCTCCAGATGCTCGGCATGCGGTGGGTGTAGCCGGGGCTGACGTTGACGGTCATGCCGGCGGGAATCCGGTAGCCGCCGAACTCGAACTCGCGCACCGCGCAGCGCGGAATCGAGGGCACCGGCGGATTGATCCGCAGCGCCTCCTTGAAGCACCACTCGACCACCTGCAGGTCGCCCAGCCGCTCATAGGGCAGGTCGTCGGCGGGCAGGGCGAGGGCCGCGCACTCGCGCCGCGCCGCCTCCTGCCATTCCGGGTTGCGGCACAGGTGGTAGACCAGGGTGGTGATGGAACTGGTGAGCGTGTCGTGGGCCGCCATCATCAGGAAGTCCATGTGGTCGACCACGTCGTCGTCGGTGTAGGAGTTGCCGTCCTCGTCCACAGCGTTGCACAGCAGGGTGAACATGTCGGTGGCGTCGGTGCCGCGGCGCAGCGGGATCTGCTCGCGGAAATAGCGCTCGATCCATTTGCGGCCCTGGACGCCGCGCCACATCTTGGTGCCCGGGATCGGCGCTCGGATCACCGCCACCGACGCCTGCACGCTGTCGTAGAAGGCGCGGTTCAGCCGGTCGGCCTCCGGCCCGAGCGGCATGCCCAGGAACACGGAGGCGGCGGTGTTGAGCGTGAGCTGCTTGATCGCCTGGTAGAAGCGGAAGTCGCCCTCGGCCTCCCAGCGCTCCAGGCCCTGGCGGATGCCCTCGTTGAGCTTCTCGACATAGGCCGCCATGGCCGGTTGCTTGAACGCCACCTGCATGATGCGGCGGTGCGCCCGGTGGTCGTCGAAGTCGCGCAGCATCAGGCCGTTGGGGAACAGCCGGCCGAGGATCGGATCCCAGCCGCCCTTGGACGAGAAGTTGCGCTGCCGGTCCATCAGCACGAACTCGTTGGCTTCGGGGCCGAGCAGGGTGACGCTGGTGCGCCCGAAGGCGTTGGTCCAGTAGACCATGCCGTACTTTCGCACCATGTCGTCGCTGACCTGGGTCGGGTTGCGCAGCAGGTCGAGGGACTTGCCCAGGAGGGGAAGGCCGGCCTCGCCGGGGATACCGTTCAGGCTTGCACTGTGAAGCATCGCTCGTCTCCCGTTCTCATGGAGAGTAGGTAATCCAGCGCGCAGTTACCAACAAGTAACTTTTTGCCCGGCGACCCTCTCCCGGACTTCCCACGGCTAGCCCGCGCGCCGGATGCGGTCGGCCAGCAGCGCCAGCCGGGCCATCAGCAGACCGCCGCCGATGATGCATGCGATGGACACCCAGCCCACCGCCGGGTAGCCGCCCATGTCGGCCGTGCGGCCGCCGATGAACGGCGCGAACGCCGCGGCGAAGGTCATGAAGGCGGGAAAGGTTCCGGCCGTGCGGCCGCTGGGGTCGACCATCGAAAGCGCCGCCAGGGCGATGGGAAGCATGATGATCGGCAGGAACGCGAACAGCGGGCCGCAGATGATGTAGGGGACGCTGCCGTTCAGGTTGGCCAGCAGATAGGCGCACACCACCAGCGCGAGCAGGATGATGGCGATCGGGCCGGTGGCGCTCACCTTGCTGCCGAGATAGCCGGCCAGCATGGGGCCGATCGCCATCACGAAACTGGCGATGAAGAAGATCAGCTTCAGCGTGGTGGGCGGGATGTGCCGGTCGGTGCCGATGATGAAGATCAGCATCATCAGCACGCCGTTGCCCAGCAGGATCAGGGCGAGGCCGATCAGCGCCGCCCAGCCGACGCCCGGAATCTTCGGCACCTCGACGGGCTGGCCGGCGGTGTGGGCGACCGGCGGCGGCGCCGGCACCAGCGCCACCAGCGGCAGGGCGAGCACCGCCAGCGCGGCATAGACCGCATAGGCGCCCGCCATGCCGTAGGCCGCGAGCACGGTCGGCACGCCGACGGCGAGGAACATGCCGATGACGCCGATCGCGCTGTTGGTGGCGCCGAAGGTGACGCGCGGGTTGTCGCTGCGGCCGGCGAGCGACATCACCAGGGCGATGACCGGGCCGGCGCCGCAGCCGGCGATGACGCGCACCGCCGCCAGCAGCACGATGTTCGACACCAGGGTCGTCGCCAGGTTGGCGAGCACGATGACGATGATGCCCGCGGTGAGGGCGCGCCTCACGTCGATGCGGCCGGCATAGCGCGCCGCGAAGAACGAGGTGAGCGAGATCGCCAGCAGCTCGCCGGCGGAAATCGCACCGGCAACCGTGTTGGTGGTCTGGAAGTGCATCAGCACGGCTTGCATGTTGAACGGCATGGCAAGCCCGCTGGCATAGGCGAGGACCATGACCGCCGATAGGGCGATCAGGCCCAGCGGACGGAACGTCACCATGTGGCCGGCACCCGGCAGTTCGGCAGTCGACAACGCGTTCCTCCCCAAGATCGCGTACGGACAACGGTTCACCGGGAACGCTAACACGCCTGCCGGGAAAGGGTTATCGAAAAGACGGGACGAGGCAGCGTGGCCGGAACCGCGACGCTTTCCGATCATTCAGCCTATATTCAGTCGTCGCGCCGAGAATCCGGCGTTGGGGCGATGGAGGTGCAGATGCACGGAGCGAGATCCAGGATGATGGGAAAACTGGCGCGGCGGGCGTGTCCGCTGGTGGTCGCGCTCGGCATCGCCGGACTCGCCGGCTGCACCACCTATCCCGATGAGGCCGGGCCCGGCGGTTATTACGGCGACGCCTACTATGGCGGCGGCTACTACTACTATCCGGGCCACTACTATTCGTACTATCCGGGCTATTATGCCTACTCGCCGCCCTACTACGTGCCGTGGGGCGACTACTGGTACTGGCAGCACTATCACCGCTGGCCGGATCGCGGCGGATGGCACGGCGGCCACGGTAACGATCATGACCACGACCACGCCGGTGGCGACGGGCGTGACCACGATCGCGGTCACGGCGGTTGGCATGGCGGAGATCACGACCGGCCGCCGCCCGGCGCGACCTATTACCGCGGCAAGCCGCCCGCCGGGACGCAGGGCAGCGCGGGCGGCATCCCGCCGATGTCGCGGGGGCCCGCCCAGGCGGAGCGGCGGGTCGACCGCGCCTCGCCGCCGCGCGACGCCTCCGGCGGAAGCTGGCGCGGCAGCCGGGGCGGCGATTACCGCGGCGCGCCGCCGGCGCGATCCGACAGCTACGGCGGCGGCCAGTCGCGCGGCTCCTCCGACTCCGGTTGGCGCAGCAACTCCGCCGGCGGCTCGCGAGGCGATTCGGGCGGCAGCTGGCGCGGCGGCGGAGGCAGCGGCTCGGGCTGGCAGGGCGGCTCGGGCAGCTGGCGCGGAAGCGGCGGTGGCGGAAGCGGCGGTGGCGGCCGTGGGGGCGGTGGCCGCGGTCGCTGACCGAGGCCCGGCCTGTCCCTTACGGGTTGGCGCTGCCGCCGCCGGGATTGTGGAAGATGTCCTTGCCGTTCCAGTTCTGCGCGGCTTCCTTGATCATGGCGTACATGCCGCGCACGCCGGCGTGGTCCTGATAGAGTTCGATCATGTGGCCCAGCGCCGACCGCGTGTCGGTGTAGCACAGGAAGGTTTCCGGGCTGGTCTGGAACTCGTTGGCGATGGGGAAGCCCGCCGCCTCGAACGCCTTCTTCTCGGCAGCGTAGTCCTTGCAGAAGATGGCGGTATGGTGGAAGCCTTCCTCGCCGGGCTTGAACATGTCCCGGTAGCAGCTCGGCCCGTCATTGTGCTGCTGGATGAACTCGATGTTGAGGTCGCCGGACTGGACGAAGGCGGCCGAGATGTCGAGCGGCATCTCCTTGCCCCGGTACCAGTTCTTCACCAGCGGGATGTGGTCGAACACGAAGAACGGGCCGACGCCGTAAACCTCGTGGTAGCGCTTGCAGGCGGCGCGCAGATCGTTGACGACGTAGCAGTTCTGGACCACGGAGGCCCGATCGAGCAGCGGCATGGTTCTCTCCCCAATAACGCGGTATGCGAGTCGGCGGTATACTAGCCAGCGGCCGGCGCGAGAGAAAGCGTCGCGCGGAGCCGGGGAAGGCGTCAGCCCCCCAGATGCTCCTTGAGGCCGCCCAGCATGAAGCCGTAGGCGCCGGCAAGCTGGGTGCTCACCTCGGTCTCGTCGATGCCGTCCGGCACGTCGAAGAAGCCTTCCCACAATACCTTGCAGCCGTTCTCGCCCGAGGGCCGCACCGAGATGCGGCCCTGGTAGCGGCTGGCGCCGAACGGGCCGCCGGGGCTGATCTTGAACACCTGGACCATGTGGTCGTCGTCGTTGGCCTCGAGCTGCTCGTCGCCGGCGCCGAGGCCCGGCAGCGACAGGGTGCGGACCATGCCGACGCCTTCGCCCGAGGTCGAGAGCGTCGCGCCCTCGATGGACGGCATCCATTCGAGCAGGTTGCCGAAGTCCCTGAGCACCTCCCAGGCCCGCGCCGCGGGCACGGTCATTGCCATGGTGCCGATCGCGTATCCCATCGTCCTCCCCTTCGCCGGTTGCGAGGCGGCAACTGTAACCCGATTCCGCGCCGGGTGCAGCGGCTCGAGGCTCAGCGCCGGTCGAAGCTGACGTGGAGCTCGGGCAGGCTGCGCAGGATGATGCTGGGCTCGGCCTTCGGCTCGGGCCGGCCGGGCGTCAGGCGGAAGTTCTTCATGCGCTCCAGCAGCATGGGAAAACCCAGGTTCAGCTCCTGCCGGGCCAGCGGCGCGCCGACGCAGTGGTGGATGCCCGAGCCGAAGGCGAGTTGGGAGCCGGCATTCTTGCGGTGGATGTCCACGTGCGCCGGGCACTCGAAGTGCCGCTCGTCGCGGTTCGCGGCGCCGTAGCGGAGCATCAGCATATCGCCGGCCTTGAGCGGATAGCCGCCCAACTCCGTATCCTTCGTCACCAGGCGCGGCAGGCCCTGCACCGGCGCCTCGAGCCGCAGCGCCTCCTCGACGAAGGTGCGGACCGCCTTGGCGTCGCCCAGCAGCTCGTCCTGGATCTCGGGGTTGCGGCAGAGGATCAGCATACCCCAGCCGAAGGTGCTGGTGGTGGTCTCGTGGCCGGCCACCAGGAACTGGTTGAGGATGCTCCACAGCTCGGCGGCGTTGAGCGGCCGGTCCTCGTCCTCCAGCCGCACCTCGCCCAGGATGCTCGCCATGTCGTCCTTCGGGGCGCGGCGGCGCTGTTCGACCAGATCGACCATGTAGTTCTGCAGGTCCACCATCACCTGCGCCCGGCGCAGGATCTCGTCGTCGGACGGCGTGGTCAGCCGCAGGCCGGCGGCGGCGACGGTGGCGCCGTCATAGAAGAACTCCCGGTCTTCGGGCGGCACGCCCAGCCGGTCGGCGATGATCCGCAGCGGCACGGGCAGGGCGAAGGCGTGCATGAACTCCACCTCGCCCCGGTCGATGAAACCGTCGATGGTCTCCTCGATGATCTGGCGGATGTAGGGCTCCATCTTGCGCACGTTGCCGGCGGTGAACACCCGGTCCACCTGGGAGCGGTACTTCTTGTGGGTGGGCGGGTCGGCGGTCAGCAGGGTGTCCACCGGCGGCAGCATCTGGGAGGCGGTCTCCAGGAACCGGGCGCGCACCGCCTCCGGCGCCTTGTCCAGCCAGAGCTGGCGGGTGCCGTTGAGGAAGGGGCCGAAATTGCTGGAGTAGGTCTCGGTGTCCCTGAGCACCTGCATCAGCAGGTCGTAGCGGGTCACCACGTGCACGCCCATGGCCGGCACGAAGAACACCGGCGCCTCGTCCCGCAGCGTCTGGTAGGCGTCCCATGGGTCGATCAGGGTGGCCGGGTCGAACAGGTTGATGTCGGAAACGCCAGCCGGCTTGTTGGCCACTGTGCTCATGCAAGACCTCCGCTTTCCAGGGCGAGGCGGGTCTCCGACCGCCTCGTCGGGTCAGTATGACTCGTAAGGAGGGGGATACAATGAATTTTTTCGATTTTTTTCACTGGCGGTTTTTCGAGGCGCCCGCCGGAGAAGTTTCACTTTTTCCAGCACGCTTGAATGGGTACGCTGCCGGTCCGACCGCATGGGGAGAAGCAGCATGATCGGCAGCGACCCGAAACTGGACCAGTTCATCACCGACAACCGCTGGGCGGTGATCACCACCCTGCGCGCCGGCGGCATGCCGTCGAGCACCTGGGTGGCCTATGCCCGCGACGGCGACACCCTGGTGATCAGCACGCCCGGCTACACGGTCAAGCGCAAGACCCTGGACAAGGATCCGCGGGTGGCGGTGTGCTGCACCAGCGACAAGGCGCCGTTCAACTTCGTCACGGTCGAGGGGCGTGCGACCGTGGAGACGGAAAACCTGATCGCCAATACGAAGCTGGTCTTCCAGAACATCAAGGGCTCCGGCTACGACGAGCCGGCGGACCTGCAGGGCTGGCTCGACAAGCAGCAGCGGGTGATCCTGCGCATCCATCCGGAACGGGTCTACGGCGTCATCCGCTGATCCGCCGGGCGCGGGGGACATGGACGCGCCGGCAGACCCGTCGCCACGCTGGCCGCTCCGGCTGCAGTCCTGGGTCGCCGGCCTGCCGCCGACCGCGAAGGCGGTCTGCCTGAGCGTCTTCGCCACGCTCATGTTCCAGTCCATGAACGCGGTGATCCGGCACACGGCATCCACCGGCATCCACCCCTTCGAGGTGGCGTTCTTCCGCAACCTGTTCGGCCTCGCCGTGCTGACCCCGTTGCTGGCGCGGTACGGCCTGAAGGTGCTCTACACCAGCCGGTTCCGCCTACACCTGCTGCGCGGCGTCGTCAACGTCACGTCGATGATGTGCTTCTTCTACGCGGTGAGCGTCACGCCACTCGCCAACGTGGCCTCGCTGGGGTTCACCCTGCCGCTGTTCGTGACCGTCTACGCCGCGGTGCTGCTCAAGGAGCGGCTGCGCTCGCGGCGGCTGACCGCGCTCGCCTTCGGCGTCGCCGGCGCGCTGATGATCGTGCGGCCGGGCTCCGACGACATGAACGTGGGCACCCTGATCGTGCTGGGCGGCACCGCCGTATGGGGCATGGCGCTGATGATCATCAAGGTGCAGGGCCGGACGGATTCGCCGCTCACCATCACGCTCTGGTCGTCGATCATGCTGACGCTGCTGTCGGCGCTGCCGGCCGTCTATGTCTGGCAGACGCCCGATCACGGTCAGCTCCTGTGGCTGGCGCTCACCGGCCTGCTCGGCACCACCGGCACGCTCGCCATCGCCCAGGCGCTGCGGATGGCCGAAGCCAGCGCCATCATGCCGTTCGACTTCGCCAAGTTCATCTGGGCCGCGCTGCTTGGCCACCTGGCGTTCGGCGAGGTGCCGAGCCCGTGGGTCTGGGCGGGCGGCACGGTGATCTTTTCCAGCACCGTCTACCTCACCTTCCGGGAAGCCCGCCTCGCCCGAGCCGGGCGGCTGCAGCGGGCCGGGCCGACGCTGCCGGCCTGAGCCGTCACGGAAACGCCCCACTTCCGCCCGCTGTGGTCACATTCGCCACCCATCTCCAGCATGCGGGGTGCGGTCGCTGCTGCGCCGCGCCGCGTGGGCCCGGCCTGCCGAGGGAGGCCGGGATGGGCTGGCAAGACACCGCCGCTCGGGTTCGGGCCGGAGTCCGGGACGGCGCCGCCGTGGCTCCCCGCATCGACGGGGCAGCCGCGGCCGGCTACTGTCCGGCCAGATCCTTCGCCGCGGCGACGAATCCCCTGACCTCATCATCGGTCGCATTGGCACTGGCGACCAGCCGGCGGCCGCCGCGACCCGCCTTCGGCCAGTCGAGGAACTGGAAGCCCTGCAGCCGCAGGCCGTCGGCCATCGCCTCGGGCATGCGCACGAACACCTCGTTCGCCTCGACCGGGTGCACGATCTCCACCCCAGGCAGCCCACTCAGGCCGCGCGACAGGGCGGTGGCCGCGCCGTTGGCGCGCGTCGCGTTGCGCCGCCACAGGTCGCCGTCCAGATAGGCATGCAGCTGGGCGGAGAAGAACCGCGACTTGGAGAGGAGTTGGCCGCCGCGTTTGCGGCGATAGGCCATGCTGCGGGCCAGCGAGGGCTCGAAGACGATGATCGCCTCGGCCGCCAGGGCGCCGTTCTTGGTGGCGCCGAACGACAGGATGTCGACGCCGGCCCGCCAGGTGGCGTCCGCCGGCGTGCAGCCCAGCGAGACCAGCGCGTTGGCGAAGCGGGCGCCGTCCATGTGCAGCTTCATGCCCCGCTCGTGGGTCCACGCGGCGATCTCGCGCACGGCGTCCATCGGGTAGACGGTGCCCGCCTCGGTCGCCTGGGACAGGCTCACTGCGCCGGGCTGCGTCTGGTGCGGGTCGTTGAGCCGGAAGGAGGTGAAGGTGGCGTCCAGCGCCTCGACGGTGAGGCGGCCGTGGGGCGCGGCCACCGGGCACAGCTTGGCGCCGGCCGTGTAGAACTCGGGGGCGCCGCATTCGTCTACCGTCACATGGGCCTGCTCGTGGCACAGCACCGCGCCCCAGGGCGGGCAGCAGGCGGCCAGCGACAGGGCGTTGGCGGCGGTGCCGGTCGCCACCACGAACACCTCCGCCTCCCGTTCGAAGAAGTCGGCGAAGCGCGCCTTAAGGCTCTCGGTCAGCGGATCGGCGCCGTAGCCGGCAGCCATGCCCGAGTTGGCTCCCGCGATCGCGTCCATGATCTCCGGCGAGACCCCGGCCGAATTGTCGCTGAGGAAGCAGCCGGGCATGTCAGCGGACCACCAGGGCGCGGGACGTCCGCGTCAGCCGCTCGCAACCCTTCTCGGTGACGATCACCGTGTCGGACAGGAAGGAATCGCCCTTGCCGGTGCGCAGCAGCCACGACATCAGGTGGAACACCATGCCGTTGCGCAGCTCCATCTTGGAGGTGTCGCGCAGGCCGATGGGCACGCCGCTGCCCGACCAGCTGGGCGGGAAGCCGATGCCGACCGCGTAGCCGCAATGGTGGCGGCGGTAGCGGTCGAGGCCGTAATGCTCCAGGACCCTGTGCCACGAGGCGTAGACGTCCCTGGCCTTGGCGCCCGGCTGGATGGTCTCGGCGGCGGCGTCGATGGCCTCGTCGCAGACCTTCAGCATGCGGTCGGCGGACTTCGGCGCCCGGCCGATGAACACCAGCCGCCCCATGGGCGCATGGTAACGGCGCACGCAGCCGGCCATCTCCAGGAACAGCAGGTCGCCGTGGCGCAGCCGGTCCTGCTGCCAGGTGCCGTGCTCGTGCTCGATCGTCCGGGTCGAGCGGACCAGCGGGATGAAGCCGGGATAGGTGCCGCCGCGGTGGAACATGGACTGGTAGATCGAGGCCATGATGTCGTTCTGGTCGACGCCGACGCCCGCCGCCGCGATGGCCGACAGCATCATGGCGTCGGACACCTCGGCCGCCTTGCGGGTGAACTGGCGCTCGGCAGGGGTCTGGATCAGGCGGCAGTCCTCCACCAGGCCGGAGCAGTCCTCCCAGCGGGCGTCGGACAGGCTGGCCTCGATCTCCCGCGCCACCTTGAAGGTCAGGAAGGTGCTGTTCTCCTCCAGCCCGAGGCGGCCGGTACCGAGGCCGGCCTCAAGCAGCGCCTCGACAGTGGACTGGGCCGCCGCCGACGCCTTCGCCGCCTCGCCGCGCGGGTCGCGGGTGACCATGCCGGCGCTGGTCTCCCAGGGCCGCAGGCCCGAGGGCTGGCCCATGGGGTCCTGGCTCGCCATGACGATGTCGGTGCTGCGGTCGGTGGGCGGCGGCAGCGGCGGCGAGCCGTCGGAATAGCCCACGTGCCTGATGTCGGGTACCATGTCGCGCACGATCGCCCGCTCCATGGCGCGGGTGATCAGGATCAGGCTGCCTTCGATGGGGACGATGAGGAGCTGGCTGGCGAAGTAGCCCTGGTGGTCGAGGCCGGTGAGGTAGTAGATGTTCTCGGGGCTGGCGATGAGGCAGGCGTCAAGGCCGCGCTGGGCCATCAAGGCGCGAACCCGGTCCACGCGAATGTCGAATTCCTGTTGCGGGAACACCCGGTTCGCTCTCATGGGCTCTTCTCGTCCGTTCGTCCTATGGGTAACGTAACAGCCGATCACCGCGGCGCAAGGCATGCGGACGCGGGGCAGCAACCAGCGGGGAGAAAACGTTGCAGCCGGAACTCGTGAAGACCAACCTGGTCGAGGAGCACATCGCCCTCGTCACCATCGACAATCCGCCGGTCAACGCGCACAGCACCAGGGTGCTGGACGAGTTGATGTGGACCTTCGACACGCTGAGCGACCGGCCCGAGGTCCGCGTCGCCGTGCTCACCGGCGCGGGCAAGGTGTTCTGCGCCGGCGCCGACATCAAGGCGCGCGCCGGCGTCGAGCGGCAGCCCGGCGACCACTGGCAGAACAGCCGCCGTGCGCGCGAGGCGTATCACTGCATCATGGAATGCCAGAAGCCGGTGATCGCCGCGATCAACGGCCCGGCGCTGGGCGGCGGCCTCGCCATTGCCGCGTCGTGCGACATCCTGGTGGCCTCGGAGAAGGGCTGCCTCGGCCTGCCGGAGATCGACGTCGGCCTGCTCGGCGGCGGGCGGCACGCCCAGCGCCTGTTCGGCCATTCTCGGCTGCGGCGGATGATGCTCACCGGCCTGCGGGTGTTCGGACCCGAGCTCTACCGGCTCGGCGTCGTCGAGGCCTGCACCGCGCCGGAGGACCTGATGGAGACGGCGATGGGGCTGGCGCGCGAGATCGCCTCGAAGAGCCCGATCGCCACCAAGCTCGCCAAGCACGCGCTCAACCAGATCGAGGAGATGAGCCTGCGCGACGGCTACCGCTTCGAGCAGGGCATGACCGGCCAGCTCGGCCTGACCGAGGACTCGAAGGAGGCGATGCGCGCCTTCGTCGAGAAGCGCAAGCCGGTGTTCACGGGCCGCTAGGCGGCGCCGGTCCGCCGGGCTCATCGGCCGGACCGAGCGGCTGGACGAAGCGCTGGTAGAGGTAGCCGATGCCCAGCAGCGCGGCGCCCAGCCCGAGGAACGACAGCGCCCGCAGCACGCCGCTCAGGCTCGCCATGTCGAACAGGAAGACCTTGGCGGCGGCGAGCATGAAGATCGCCAGCGAGGCGATCCGCAGCGGCGCGCTGTTGCGGCGCAGCCCGGCGGCGAACAGCGCCGCGCCGTAGAGCAGCCAGACCGCCGAATAGGCGTATTGCTCGGTCTCGGCGACGCCGCCGCCGTCCAGGTACGGTCCCTGGAACCAGTGGCGGGTCTCCAGGCTGATCCACAGCAGCGCCAGCAGCAGCGCGGCGACGCCGGCGGTACGGTAGGTGAGCGTGTCGCCGCGCGTTGCGGCGGTGCGGGCGTAGAGCGCGGCGAAGCCGGCCGGCAGCAGGTAGGCGAGCAGCAGCAGATCGAGCAGCGGCCGGCCGCCGACCGCCTCGTGGGTCCACAGCGGGTTGAGCACCAGCACCTGCATCAGCACCAGATGGGCAAGGCCGCCGGCCCGCAGCACCAGCGCCGCGCCGTCGACGACGCTGCGCCCCGGTCCGGACGGCCGGGCGTAGAGGCCGTAGCCGAGCGCCAGCCAGGCGGCGGACTGCAGGCTCGCCTCCAGCAGGTCGTCGTAGGGCGCGCCGAGCCCGCCCGAGACCAGCTCGCGGATCTGGAAGCTCACCAGGCAGACGAGGAAGGCGAGGGCGCCGGCCTCCAGCACCTGCACGGTGAGCCCGTCGCGCCGGCGCAGGAACAGCCGGGCGGCCGCCCAGAACGCGGCGGCGGGCACGCCGTAGCCGTAGAGGATCCAGTTGAGCACCGGCCAGCCGCCGGCGGGATAGTCGAGCAGCGCCGGGTTGAGCAGCAGCCGGGCCAGCACCACCGTCGCCAGCGCCAGGGCGACCCGCCGCAGGAACGGCAGGTCGAGCCGGCCGGCGATCCAGGCGATGGCCGGCAGCTGCAGCGACAGGGCGGCGGTCAGCCAGGCCTGGCGCAGGGCGAAGGCGAGGGCGAGGCTGAGCGCGGCCACGGCGCCGGTGGCATAGGCGCCCAGCGCCGGCCGCGAGCCCTGGCTGCGTTCGGCGGCGGCGGTGGCGATGCCGGCCAGGACCACCGCCGTGGCCGCCCAGCCCAGGTCGGAGCTGAAGCCGGTCCAGCGCCAGTAGGCGACGAACAGCAGCAGCACGGGGACCGCGGCGGACAGCCCGGCCCAGAAGCCCGGCATCCGGCCGGTGCGGGAGGCGGCGAGGCCGGCGCCGCCATAGAGCGCGGCGAACAGCGCCGCGACCGTGGTGAAGCGCGCGAAGGAGGGCGAGCGCACCGGGTCGAGGGCCGCCAGCATGGGATCGGAGGCGAAGGACGGCGCCAGCAGCGCCGGCGCGTGCCACGCCGCGAGCGCCAGCACGGCGGCAGCGGCGCCGGCGACGGCGGCCGGCCACCAGCGCGGCACCTGCCACGCGGCTGCCAGGAACACCGCGCCGGTGGCGGCCAGCGCGGCGAGCGAGACAGCGCCGTAGTCGTCGGTGCGCGCGAAGGCGAAGGCGAGCAGCGCCACCATGGCCGCGGCGGACCAGACCAGGGCGTCGGCGAGGGGAGCGGGAGCGTCGTCCCGGGCGGCCGGCGCCGCCGTCCACAGCGGCAGCGCGGCGAGCAGCAGCAGGAACAGGCCGACGACGGCGGGCTGCGCCACATGGGGCGAGCCCGCCAGCCAGGCGGCGACCCACAGGCCGGCCGCCGCCAGCCCGGCGCCGGCCACCGGCCACCAGCGCCGCAGCCGGCAGATCGCCGAGAGCGCGGCGGTGACCACCGCCAGATAGCCGAACAGGGCGGCCGCCTCGGGCGCCTCGCTGGTCACCAGCGCCGGCACCAGCATGGCGCCGATCACGCCCAGCAGGGCCATGGCCCAGCCGTGCAGCAGCGAGACGGCGAGCGCCGCGAGGGCGGTGCCGGCGAGCAGCAGGAAGGCGGCTTGGGCGGGCAGCAGGCCGTAGAGCCCGTAGGCCGTGTAGAGGCTGGCGAACAGGGTGAGGAAGCCGGCGCCGGTGGCCATCGCCGGCACGTAGTCGGCCTGGGCGACGGCCCGGGCCGGATGGCGCCTCGCCGCCTCGCCCGCCGCCAGCATGGCGAGGCCGGCCAGCACGCCCAGCAGCACCCGCACGCCCGGGCCGAGATAGCCCTGGTCGATGGAGTACTTCACCAGGAAGACGCCGCCGAGCGCCAGGGCGACACCGCCCACCCACACCATCCAGCGGGAGGTGAGGTTGCCTTCCGCCGATGCGCGGGCGGGCCGGGACGGCGCGGATCGAGGCGGCGGCGTGGGACGCGGCGGAACAGGGCGCGGCGGCTCGGCCGCCATGCCGGGCACGGCCTGGGGCGGCCTCTGCGGCGGGGCCGTCTCCGGCGGAAGGCGCTCGGGGACCGGTTCCGCCGTGGCTGCGGGGCTCGCCGGCGGGGCGGCCTGCCTCAGCGCGGCCACCTCGCGGCGCAGGGCCTCGACCTCGCGGCTCAGGTCGGCCGTCCGGGACAGCGCGACCAGGGCGGCCACCGGAAAGCCGAGCAGGAGCGTCAGGCCGATGAGGACCGCAAGGACTTCCACGTGGGCTTCTCCGCAGCTCGGGGCAGCTTAGGCAAAGCCGCGGTGGGCGGCAAGGAAGCCGCCGCGCCTGCGCCCGGCGGGCGTCAGTGCACCCGGATGATGCCATCGACGGCGCGAAACTCGGCCGGCGTCATCAGCTGGGTGGAGGCGACGCGCACCGAATGCAGCGGCCCGTCCAGGTTGTCCTCCCAGAAGCGGAGGAACTTCATCAGCACGGGAAAGTCCGGCGCGATGTCGAAGTCCTGCCACAGATAGGCCTGCAGCAGGTCGAGATTGTCCGGCATCCGGTAGAGGATCTCGGCCGTCGCCAGCCGGTAGCCCTGGAGCATCAGTTGGAGTTCGCGGTGGTCGCGTGCCTGACTCGCTTTCATGGCATCTCCTTGCGCCTTGCCATATTTCCATAACGCAACGGCAATAAAAGTGTGCCCGAGTCGACCGGATATGGCAAGAATGCTGGCGTAAATACCGCAAGGATTTCAGCTTGTTAGCGCTCTTGCGCCAGTGCTGCCAAAAAGAATCTGGCACTCCCCTTGAAGGAGTGCCAATCCTCCCTTACATAGGCGGCGAAGCGCTCCCACGGGGAGCAGGCGCTTCTTATTCATACCAGGATCCCTGGGCTTCTAGATGAGGAGGATCATTCGATGAAGTTCAAACCCCTCCAGGATCGCGTCGTCGTGCGCCGCATCCAGGAAGAAGAGAAGACCGCTGGCGGCATCATCATCCCGGACACCGCGAAAGAGAAGCCCTCCGAGGGCGAGGTCGTCGCGGTCGGTCCCGGCGCCCGCAACGACAAGGGCGAGCTCGTCCCGGTCGAGGTCAAGGAAGGCGACCGCGTGCTGTTCGGCAAGTGGTCCGGCACCGAGGTGAAGATCGACGGCCAGGAGCTGCTGATCATGAAGGAGTCGGACATCATGGGCATCATCGAGGGCCAGTCGGCCTCCAAGGCCGCGGCCTGATACGCAGGGAGTAGAGAACAATGGCAGCCAAGGAAGTCAAATTCGGTTCGGATGCCCGCCAGCGCATGCTGCGCGGCGTCGACATCCTCGCCGACGCGGTGAAGGTGACGCTGGGCCCGAAGGGCCGCAACGTGGTGCTCGACAAGAGCTTCGGCGCGCCGAAGATCACCAAGGACGGCGTGACCGTCGCCAAGGAGATCGAGCTCACCGACAAGTTCGAGAACATGGGCGCCCAGATGGTGCGCGAGGTCGCCAGCAAGACCAACGACATCGCCGGTGACGGCACCACCACGGCGACCGTGCTGGCCCAGGCCATCGTCCGCGAGGGCGCCAAGGCCGTCGCCGCCGGCTACAACCCGATGGACCTGAAGCGCGGCATCGACATCGCCGTGCAGTCGGTGGTCAAGGACCTGGAGGCCCGCTCCAAGAAGGTTTCCTCCAACTCCGAGATCGAGCAGGTCGGCACCATCTCCGCCAACGGCGACCGCGAGGTCGGCCGGATGCTGGCCAAGGCCATGGAGAAGGTCGGCAACGAGGGCGTGATCACGGTCGAG